>JAPLTN010000065.1 GCA_026398135.1 Verrucomicrobiota bacterium | reverse complement strand
GAAGTTGGCATCGAAGTTGGCGCGGATGTCGTCGCGGCGGGCGGCGCGGTTGGAGGCGTCGATGGTGAGCACCTTGTTGAAACCGGCGATGGAAAGGCGTTTGGTCAGGTAGTCGGTGGTCTCCTTGGATTCGGAGAAGACGACGAGCTTGCCCTCGCGATTGATGGCGCGGTCGAAAAGGTCACCGCGCAGGTGCTCGATGAATTTGTCGAACTTCGGATCAATCCCCGTGGACACGACCTTTTCCCACTCAGCAAGGATGGGGGCGATGCGTTCGAGGTCGCGTTTGAGACCGGTAAGGAGGTCGGCACCAAAGTCGTCGGGCTTGCAGATTTCGATGGTGGGGTCGTTGGCCTGCTTTTCGGCGATGAGGGCGATAAGTTCATCCTCGCGGCCTTCGAGCAGGCATTCCGTGACGGGGAGATTGGGCGCGATGTAGATGGTGCCGCGCGCAAACATGTCGATCATGACGCGGGTGGCGTCGTGGAAGCGGCGGAGCGAGGCGGTGAAGGCGTAGAACGAACTATCGAGACGCTTGACCAACAGGGTGCGCATGATGACCGCGAGCTGGCTGGAGATGCGGTCGGCATTGACGTATTTCTTTTTCAGTTCGGGGCTGAGAAAGGAGAGCGCGCGATAACGATTATAGGACAGGCCCTTGGCACCACCCGAGGCGAGCATGAGGACGGTGCGGTCGAATAGCGCCTCTACCTCCGGGGATAGCGGATAGAGGAGGTGCCGGGGACGCTCGATCTCGGGGAAAACGATGCCCTGCTCGTCGAGGTCGCGTTTGTATTCCTCGTTGTCGTTGAGATCGGTGCGAGTGCGTCGGACGATAATCTCGGAAATAACTTTGGTGCGGATGCGCTCGTAGATGGCGACGACGGCACGGCGGGCGGCCTCGATGTTGGGCTCTTTCTTGGCCTCGCGGAACTCGCGTTCACGCAGCGCGAAAAAGTGCTGGAGGTTGCCGACGCTCAGGGTGGAGCGCTTGATGTCCTGGAACAGGGAGAGGAGATTGCGGATGTCCTGCGGCGCGTTGTTGAGCGGGGTCGCGGAGACGAGGATGACCTTTTTGGCGGAGACGGTGCCGTCGGGGAGTTTGCGCAGGGTGCCGGATTTGCAGATGCGCTGAAGCTCGTCGAAGGCCTCTGACGTGTCGTTGCGGAACTTGTGGGCCTCGTCCACGATCACGAGGTCGTATTTCTGCGGGTTGGTGAGGGTGTGCAGCGAACCTGTAGTGATGATCTTGAAGTTATCGAGGCGAAAGCGTTCGAGGGTTTCCGACCAGTTTTCGACCAAGGCAGGGGGGCAGACGATCAGGGTGTTAGAGCGGTGATCGGGGAAGCCGTTGTAGAAAAAGAACTTTTTCGCGATGAGACAGGCGATGATGGTTTTGCCAAGGCCGACCACGTCGGCGAGGAAGAAGCCGCCGTGTTTTTCAAGCAGGCGGTAACCGGAATTGACGGCATCGGCCTGGTAGCTGAGACGCTTGAAACCCTCGGGAAGATCCGAAATCGCGTTGGGCTCGTAG
>JAPLTN010000044.1:43844-80460 GCA_026398135.1 Verrucomicrobiota bacterium | reverse complement strand
ACTCCTTCATTCGCACTACAGTATCGGGAGGAAAATCCTTGGGTGGGCGCATAAAAAAAACTCCGGGGCTGCACCCACTAAAACCAGGTTATTATATCTTTGAAAGCGAAATGGTATTACATGGATACATTCTGATAAACTCGCTGTAGAGCTACAAAGTATAAGTAATTGGTTATTATGTTTAAATGATTAAATTTGGTAAATTGTATCTATGTAACACCCCGACCCCTTTTTCAGCCGGCTACTATCCAGAACCGGCCAACGGAGCACCCGATGCTACTATCCAGAACCGGCCAACGGAGCACCCGATCCACTTGCCGGTGGGTATGTAGATACCCTTGTGCAAGCTGATGCTAATCAGCCGACGCCTCGCTTTGCCAGCCAGTTAGGCTATCACGGCTGGCTGAACGACATTGCGGCGAGCAGCGGGGCAAAGCTCGTTGCGTATCAAAACTTGGACGACTTCTGGTTAGCCACGGGAGAGACAAGCTTTGGCTTAAGTTTGAATTGGGTTCGCAATAATATGATCAGTAAGCCGGATGACCGCTTTGGCTTAGGCCAATATGATTTCGATCTTGTGAACGGAGTGCGCCGTCCCAGCTTCACCAGCGGCCTGACCATCACCCGCTGGGTGAGTGATCCTCACGAGGCTATGGCGTATGTTTCTCGTTCGCGCACCCGTGCCTTGGGGGCAGAGCCTGCGACCGGCAAGCCGACCCCGCCGGGATTCACATCGATAAACCTGCAGTCCTATGGATTTGCTCGTCCGCGTTACGACCACAGCGGGCAGTTCCAACGCAATATCCAGTTAATGTATGGAAATGAAAACGGCGTCCAGTGGAGCGAAGCGTTTTATCATCGTTTAATGCGTGATCTGAGCGTCGACTGACCATGAAAATAAACCGTAACATAGCTTCTGGTTTTATTCTGAGTGCTGCACTTGCAGTCGTTGTTTGGTGGCTCCTGGCATCGCGCCATCAACCTCCTAAGCCAACAGTGATTGTGCAGGAAAGCCATTTGCCAGTTCCGCCAGCCATGAGGCCGACAATGCCTGTCTCTGGCCAGCCATCCGCTGAAATCCCTCCCAAGCCAAGGATGTTTAAATCAAAAGGCTGGCCACCCACAACACCCGAGCAAAAGGAGATGTGGAATTGGTGGAATGCGATGTATAAAGCCGATCCTAAATTCGAATGGAAGACCCCCATCGAATTTTACGGCAAGGCAATGGATCAGTTTGACGAGCCTGTGGCCGGGGCGAAGGTTACTCTGATGTGGTCGGCTATGGGTGGAACCCAAGGCAAAGAAGAGCTCACAGATAGTGACGGAACCTTCAGCTTAAAAGGGGCTCAGGGAAAAGGTGTTTCTGTGGAAATCTTAAAGAACGGATACCTTCGCACGAACAGAGCTTACGGCAGTTTTGAATATGCCGCATTTTTCGAGGATAATTTCCATGTTCCAGATCCGTCAAAGCCCGTGATTTTTCGGCTCCAAAAGCTGACAGACGCGGAGCCGATGTATAAATATTTGCCGACTGGGAGGGTTCTTTTGGACGGAACGCCCCTCATGCTGAATATAGCTACTGGCAAAGTCGGCGCGGGCGATGTAGCGTTCTCGATCATCCTTGGCAAAGATCGGGGTGCGGTCGGTCCCGATTATACATTGAATATTAAGGGTACCGGCGGCGCAGCGTTCGCTCCTAGCGATGAAGAATTTCTCTTCAGCGCACCTGAGGCAGGCTATAAACCCGAGCTTACGGTCACGCAGGTTGCATCCGATCCTAAATATAGTATCGCGCAAAAGCTACGGTTCTACGTCAAAACCAGTGCCGGAAAGTATGCCGCCGTAGAGGTCGAGATTGACCTGCGGGAAACGACTAAAAATGCAGGATTCTTTGCGATCATATACTATAACCCGAGTGGCTCTCGTAATCTGGAGTTTGATCAACGTCAGTGGCTAAACCCCTAGCAGCAAACGGCACACGTCGCGCCCGCCCGACGCCGAGCCTCTGGGCCTGCACGCCGTCTGCTTCCTCCTCCGCGCCTTGCGTCGCTCCGTCCGGTGGAGTGCAACCCCGCCCGGCCCGGCCCGCGGCGCAGGAATGCACCGTAGAGGCAGCGCTCCGATAAGATCCGCGCTGGCACGTCACAGGCCCCGTGCGCTGCGCTCCCGGTTCCTGAGTCGTGCCCGGGCTTGGGTGACGGGCGGGGACCCCGCTGCGCCCGGCAGGCTGCCGGGCGCGCCTCAACCCGGCGCAGCCGGTGGCGGACAAGCCGCCCCTGCGCAGCGTCGGGTCACACGCCAATATTGCCTCGGATAGAATCCCGCCCGGCCAAACTTTCGCTTGCGCGCCAGGCGGGGCGGCGCTTTCTGTTCGGCTTGCCTGTAGGGGTGCCCGATGCGTCGGGCTGAGATTGCGGCGCGACCGGCCGCTCGACCCTTCGAACCTGAAACGGATTATACCGGCGAAGGAAACAGCAGGACGGTGTTTACACCGCGCGATTTTCGCGCGGGCATCGTCCTCTTTCTCCCCGGGAGTCCGATTTGGGTCGGGCCTTTGTCACATCATGCGACTCCCGACACAGATCCTCCTCCTCGGCGCGATTCTCACCCATGGCGCCCGAGCTAGCGAACCCACCCCACCCGCCCTCGCGGGCGCGTCCACCAAGCCCAGCGCCGCTGCGGCTGAACCGGTGAAACTGGAACCGGTCGTCGTGACCGCCGACCTCTGGGAAACCCCGCTCGAACGCATCGCGGCCAGCGTGAGCGTTTACGACCAGGCCACGCTCGGCCAAAATGGCGTGCGTCACTTCGGCGATCTCGCCGCCCAGGTGCCCAACCTGACCTTCACCGGCGGCACTTCGCGCCCGCGCTATTTCCAGATTCGCGGCATCGGCGAAAACTCCCAATACGAGGGCGAGACGCCCGACTCCTCGGTGCGCTTCCTGGTCGATGACCTCGATTTCACCGGCCTGGGCACCGTTGGCGGCACCTTTGATGTGCGTCAGGTCGAGGTGTTGCGCGGACCGCAGGCGGGAGCTTTCGGCGCGAACGCGGCGGGTGGGGTCATTCAGTTGGTGAGCAACGCGCCCACGCCGTATTTCACTGGCCAAGTGCAGGGCTCGGTGGCCGAAGACAATCTGCGCGAGGCGGGCGTCGCGGTGGGCGGCCCGGTCTTTAAGGACGCGCCGGAGAAACTCATGTTTCGCCTCGCGGTGCAGCAGCACCAGAGCGACGGCTTCCGGAAGAACATCACTCTGGGCGACACCAACGCGCAGGACGAACTCAGCGCGCGCCTCGCGCTTACCTGGAATCCATCTTCGGCGTGGCGTTGGGATGGCACGCTGTTTTTCGCCGACGTGGACAACGGTTTCGATGAATTCGCCTTGGATAACAACGGACGCCTGACTTACAGCGACACGCCCGGGCAGGACGCCCAGCAATCGCTGGCCGCCAGCGTACGCGGCACCTACACCGGTTCGCCGGACGTGGTGTTCACGACCGTCACCGCCGCGACCCGCAGCGATTCGGTTTACAGCTACGATGCCGACTGGACGGCGTGGCGGGACACGCCGACTTTTAGCGCCACGGACGGCTATTATGGGTTTGAGGACATCCGCCGCCGTCGCAGCACAGGTTCGCAAGAGTTGCGGCTGGATTCCGCGCCCGAGGCGGAGGCGCGCGGCGGGATTTCCCGTTGGACGGTAGGCGTGTTTTTCTCCCGCACCGACGAGAGCACCCGCTACTTTTCCGATTTCGCGGAAAACGCGATCTATGGTCCCTACGGTGAACAGACGCGCATGAATGCCGACTACCGGGCGGACAACGAGAGCCTGTTCGGCCAGGCGGCGCATGACTTCTCGGCGGTCACCCGCGTGATCGCCGGTCTGCGCGGCGAGGCGGTGCAGCAAAGCGGCGAGCTGTCGGGCACGACCACGGATTCCTACGGCGGCGTCAGCACTCAGGCCTTTGCGCCGGAGTATGACGCGGTGCTGTTCGGGGGGAAACTCACTCTGGAGCACGACCTCACGGCGACGCAGCTCGTTTACGTGTCGGCGGCGCGGGGTTATCGCGGCGGCGGCATCAATCTCGACCGCAAGATCCGGGTCGGCACCGATCCGCTGAGCTTCGATGCCGAGACGCTCTGGAACTACGAGGCGGGGCTGCGCGGGCGCTGGCTGGAGCAGAAACTCACCGCCACGCTGGCCGCGTTTTACACCGACCGGCACGAGACGCAGATCCGCAACTCGATCGGCGCGGGCAACAAATACCGCTACTACACCGACAACGCCGACGGCGCTTCGATTTACGGACTCGAAGCCTCGGCCGAATATACGCTTGCGACCGCGTGGCAGGTTTACGGCTCGCTGGCCCTGATGGAGTCGGAACTCGACGCGTTTACCTACCGCAACGGCGCGGCGGGGGCGGGCGGCACGCTGCCCAACACCCCGAAATACGGCTACACGACGGGGCTGCGTTACCAGCCCAAGAAAGGCTTGTTCGGCGGCGCGGAGATGGTGGCGCGCGGCGACTATCTGGAATCGCTTGGCCATGCCGAAAGGCGCTCCGCCTACGAGGTGGTCAACGCCAGTCTGGGCTATGCCTGGGATCGCTGGCGGGTGAGTTTCTGGGCGCGTAACCTGCTCGACGAAGGCTACGAGAAACGCGTGTTCTCCTTCGCGAACACTCCGGCGGCCTACTATGCGGCGCCCGAGATTGCCTCGCGTTACACCAGCCGGGCGGATCCGCGCCAGCTGGGGGCGAGCGCCGAATACCGGTTCTAAGCCGGAAGCGGTCGTCGGCGGGCGGCGACCCTGCGCCGCGCAAAAACACGTTGCGCGGCGCGGTGGGGCAGTGACGCTGGCGGGCCCACCCTTTCCCATCCCGCCATGGCCAAAGTCCACATCCTGCCCGCCCGGGTCGCCAACCAGATCGCCGCCGGCGAGGTGGTGGAGCGCCCTGCGGCGGTGGTGAAGGAGCTGGTGGAAAACGCGCTCGACGCCGGGGCGACCCGCATCGAGGTGGAGTTTTCCCACGGCGGGCGGGCCTTGATGCGCATCGAGGACAACGGCTCCGGCATGGCGCGCGAGGACGCGGTGCTGGCGCTGGAGCGCCACGCCACGAGCAAGATCGCGGAGGCGGGCGACCTCGACCGGCTGGGCAGTTTCGGCTTTCGTGGCGAGGCCTTGCCGTCGATCGCGAGCGTGTCGCGTTTCCTGCTGCAAACCGCCGACGCGAGCGGCGCGGGCACGGAGATTCTGGTCAACGGCGGGCGGCTGGTCCACGTGCGCGATTGCGGCCGGCCGCAGGGCACGCGCATCGAGGTCACGCAGTTGTTCAATTCCGTCCCGGCGCGGCGGAAGTTCCTCAAAAGCGACCCCACCGAGGCGGCGCACATCGTGGCGGCGGTGCGGCTGCACGCGCTCTCCGCGCCGCATTGCGCCTTTGTTTTGATCGAGGACGGGCGGGTGATTTTCCGCTCGCCGACCTGTCCGGCGCTGGCCGACCGGGTGGCGGAGATTTTTGGCCGCCAGCTGGCCGAGACGCTGATGGAGGTCGAGGCCAGCGAGGCCGGGATGCGTTTGCACGGGTTGATCGCGAAACCCGGCTCGGCGGGGCGGGCGACGCGGCACGAGACGATCACTTTTGTGAACCGGCGGCCGGTGGACAGCCGCACGCTCACCTATGGTTTGATCGAGAGTTACCACGAAGTGCTGCCGAAGGGGCGTTATCCGGCGGCGTTTTTGTTTTTGGAAATAGACCCGGCGGCGGTGGACGTGAACGTGCATCCGGCCAAGCGCGAGGTGCGTTTCCGCAGCGATGCGCAGGTGCGGTCGTTTGTGATTCGCAGTGTGCTATCCCTGCTGCGCGAGCAGGCTCCGGCGACGCTGCCGGTGGTGGGCTTGCCGGTGGTGCCGGTCGTGGCGGCGGCACCCTTGGCGGTGACTCCGGCGCGGTCCTGGCCGGTGGCGAGCGTGGCACCAACACCGGTGGTACTGCGGCCGCTCAATCAAAACGTGATTTCGCCTCCCGCACCGCGCGTCGAAGCGACTCCGCCGTCGGTAGTGCCGGTGCCGAAACCTTCCACCGAAGCGTGGCGGTTCATTGGGTTGGCGCATTCGGTGTATGCGTTGTTTGAGACGCCGTCCGGGCTCTTGTTGCTGGACCGCCGTGCGGCGCAGGAGCGCATCGTTTTCGAGGAGTTGGCGGCGCAGTTTGCCGCCGGGGCGGTGACGGTGCAGCGCTTGTTGTTGCCCGCCCTGTTGGAGCTGGACCCGGTGGGGGCGGCCTTGCTGCGGGACCGGCTCACGTTTTTGGCCAGGCATGGATTCGAGGTGGCGGAGTTCGGGCGGCAGTCGTTTCGCCTGGAGGGCGTGCCGGCGGTGCTGGACCCGGGCGATGCCGAGGCGTGTTTGCGGGACTTGCTGGATGCGTTTCGCGACGGGCGGGATCCGGCGCGCAGTCCGGAGGTGGCCCGGGAGCAACTGGCGCGGGTGGCGGCGACGCGCGCGGTGCGTTTGCCCGCCCGCCCGGAGGCGGGGGAGATGCGGACTTTGGTGGCCAAGCTTTTCGCCTGCCGGGCGCCGCATACCAGCCCGGGCGGGAGGCCGACGCAGGTGGAGTTGGGGCAGGGAGAATTGGCCCGCCGTTTCGGCCGGACGTAAATCCCGACAAATCTCCGCTTTTCCAGTTGTCTTTCCCTCGGCGGCTGGCGTGCTGGCAGCTCGTTTAGCAACCGCATCCAAGCATTTATTGATGGCCCTCTCAGCACCCTCCGGCGGTGGCGCCCGTCGCCCCAACCAGCCCTTTCAACGTCGTAACAACGACCCCTTTGCGCACATCAAGCGCAACGACAAGATCCGCGTCCCCGAGATCCGCGTGATTTCGCCCGAAGGCAAGCAGCTCGGAATCCTGCCCACCGAAAAGGCCCTGTCCCTGGCCCGCCAGTTCAATCTCGACCTGGTCGAGATGTCGGCCAACGCGACCCCGCCGGTTTGTCGCATCATGGACTTCGGCAAATACATTTACGAAGAGCAGAAGAAGGCGAGCCACGTCAAAACCACCGCGAGCAAATTGAAGGAAGTGGAGTTCACCCCGCGCATCGCGGACAACGATTTCATGACCAAGGTGCGCCATGCCGAGGAGTTCCTCGACCACGGCAACAAGGTGAAGCTCCGCGTGAAATTTCGCGGTCGCGAGATGGCGCATACCGAGTTCGGTTTCGACATCATCAAACGCGCGCTGGCCGAGCTGGCAGGCATGGGTCACGCCGACTCCGAACCGCGTTTGCTGGGCAAGCAGATCAACGTGATGCTCACCCCGCTGCCGGCCAACAAGCGGAAGCGCAAATACACGATGCAGGCCGACGAGCAGGCGATCGACGACACCGGCACCGACGCGGCCGACGAGCACGAAGAGGAACAGAAGTAAGTTTTGCCCCGTTCCGTGCCCCTCTTCGCGTCTCTTTCGCGCCGCGTTCCGTTTCCACGGATCGCGGCGTTTTTTCCGGCCGGCTGCATCGCCAGCGGAATCGTGTTAGTGACAACGGGTTTGCTGCTGGCCGGCCCCGCCGCCCTCGCCGCCCCGAACGCCCATCGTTCTTCAACAAAGACGCCGGCGGGCCCGGCCACAATCCAGGTCGGGGCCACAAACTATACGGACGCGCGGGCGTGGTTTGGGAGGCTGGGTTATCGGGCCCAAAAAACCGAAAACACCCGTGCCCTGGTATTGAAAGGACCCTCGGACGGGACCTTGCGTTTCGAGGTCGATTCCCGGGAAGCCAGCCTCCATGGCTTGAGAACCTTTTTAAGCGAGCCGGCCATTTTGTCCGGGAGTTCGATTTTTGTGCCCACGCCGGATATCGAGCGTTTTCTGACGCCGATGGTGCGTCCGTCCCAATTCAAAGCCCCGCCGCTGCGCACCATCGTGATCGATGCCGGCCACGGCGGCAATGACACCGGAGCGCGCAACCAGACGGTCAAGTTCAATGAAAAAGACGGCAGCCTGGACGTGGCCCGCCAGCTGAAGAAGCTGCTCGGCCAGGACCGCTGGCAGGTGCTGATGACCCGTGATGACGACAGCTTCGTGGAGCTGGCGGAGCGGGCGGAGTTCGCCAAACGGAAAAAAGCCGATCTTTTCGTAAGCATTCATTTCAACGCCGTGGCCAAAAATCCCGGCGACGTGCGTGGAACCGAGACCTATGTGCTGACCCCGCAGTTCATGCGTTCCACCTCGTCGGCCAAGATCACCCCCGACGACCGGAAGGCGCAGCCGGGCAACAAATATGACGCGTGGAGCGCGGTGCTCGGCTACCACATGCACCGGGAACTTTTGACCGGGTTGAAAACCGAGGATCGCGGCCTCAAGCGGGCGCGGTTCGCGGTGCTGCGCCTGGCGGACTGCCCGGCGGTGCTGGTCGAGGCGGCTTACCTCACGAACGACACCGAGGCGAAGCTGATCGCCACGCCGGCGTATCGCGCGCGCATCGCCAAAGCGTTGTACGCGGCCATCGTCGCCTATGACGCGACGCGGGTGGCGGCGGGCAGGTAGGCAAGCGCTTGGCGGCACTGAAAAAGCAGGGGAGAACCGCTAATGCGGCGGCTCAATGAGCGCCGCTTGGGGGTGCGTGGTTTCGCGAAGCGAAACAGGGGGTGTCGATGGTTCGGCCAATGGCCTCTGGGTGGCAGTACGCATTATGCTTCTGACGTAGCTGTGTTTGGGTACGAACGGGTGCAATAGGGCTGAGGACAGACAAGAATGGCTGTGTTTCTATAGCGTCTGGACGAGCATTACCCGGTGCTTACAACGTTAAAGAAAGTGGGTGTTCGGGGATGGTGTGCGGGGGAATTTTTCGCCATGGGTGCGGGATGGGGAATCTGCCTACTATCGTGCACCTCGACGCCGACGCGTTTTTCGTGTCGTGCGAGCTGGCGCTCCGGCCGGACCTGCGCGGCACCAAATGCGCGGTGGGCGGGCGGGAGCGCGGCATCATCTCCTCGGCCAGTTACGAGGCGCGGGCTTGCGGCGTCTATACCCCCATGCCCACCAGCCGGGCGCTGGCGGTGTGTCCGGATTTGATCCTGTTGCCTCATACCTTCGGGCTTTACGGCGAGGTGTCGCGGCGGATGTTTGACCTTTGCGAAACGCTCACCCCGTTGGTGCAGCGTAACTCGATCGACGAAGGCTACCTCGATCTTGGTCCTTGCGGCCTGCACGACGCCGGGGCGGTGGAGGCGGCGGTGCGGGGTTTGCAACGGCGCATTCAGGACGAGCTGGGCATACCGGTTTCCATCGGCATCGCGACGAACAAACTGGTGGCGCAAATCGCCAGCAAACTCCGCAAGCCACGGGGCTTCGTGACCGTCGCTCCGGGCACGGAGGAAGCGTTTTTAGCTCCGCTGGACATCGGTAAACTGCCCGGGATCGGCGGCAAAACCGAGGCGGCGTTGCGCGAACGCGGGCTGGAGCGTATTGGCGAGGTGTTGACCCGTTCGGAAAACGAACTGGCGGCGATTTTCGGGTCGGGCTGGCGCGAGGTGGCGGCGATGGCGCGGGGCGAGGACGGGCGGGCGGTGGAGACCGAGGTCGAGGCGGCGAAGAGTTATTCGCAGCAGGAGACCTTTTCCAAGGACGTGGCCGATTTCGCGGAGGTGGCGCGGGTGGCCAAGCGCATGATCGACGAGTTGATGCCGCAGCTCCGGGCCGATGGGCAGCGCGCGGCCACGATGACGCTGAAGGTGCGTTATGGCGACTTTAGCCAGGAAAGCGCGGGGCGCAGTCTGCCGGAGGCGAGCGATTTGGAGACGCCGTTTTATCCTCTGGTCGAACCCTTGTTGCGCAAGGCGTGGAGTCGGCGCGGGGCCTTGCGGCTGGCGGGGGTGCGTTTTTCCGGGTTGGAGCGGGGGGCGGCGCAGCTGGATCTCTTTCAGAGCGACACGGATGATAAACGGCGGCGGCTGGCGGCGGCGATGGACCGGCTCAACGCGGGCGGGCGGGCGGCGCGGGTGAAGCACGGGGGGCAGTTGTGACGCCATCGAAACGAGTAGCTGCGCCCGGGTTTTGCGAAACGCTGGCTGAGCTGGCGGCGCGCTCGGGAGGCGAGTTTACCGTGATGGAAGAAGCAACGCGGATCGCCTATGCGTTGCCTGCGGTAGCGACGGACGAGGTGAGGGCTTATCTGCGCACGCGCAGCGAGGGCGAACTGGCGGCGGTGGGTGCGGCGCGTTTGCCGGTGGCGCGGGTATTGGGCGCGGGGACGGTTTTGGCGGGGGACGGGAGCTCGCTGGCGAGCGATGGCTCGGGTGATTTTGGCGGGGCGGAGGGCAGGCCTTGGTTATTGGACGCTGGGGATCTCAGATGCCCGGTGACACTGGACGGGCCGGTGGCGGTGGCGGCGGTGAATCTAGGCGCGGGCTACTGCCATTGGTTGTTGGAAGAACTGCCCCGTTTACTCGGTGTGCCGCTGGGGGAGGCGGAGCATGTGATCGTGCATGCGGGGCCGGGTTACGCGCGGGCGGCCCTGGCGCGGCGGGGCGGCAAGGAGCGTTTGGTGGAGCCGAGGCGCAATTCGCATTTTGCCTGCGCGCCCTTGCTGGTGCCCGCGCTGGTGGGGCGGGCGGGCTGGCCGACGCCGACCGCGCTGGCGCGAGTGGAGGCGTTTACCGAAGGGCTGGGGCGGACGGAGCCGGGACGCGGGGAGCGGCTGTATTTCTCGCGTTCCCGGGCGGGGCGGAGGCGGGTGAATAACGAGGAGGAACTCTGGGCCGAGTTGGCGACGCGTGGATTTAACCGGGTGTGGCTGGAGGAGTTGTCGTGGCCGGAGCAAATCGCCGCCTGCCGCCGGGCTCGGGTGGTGGTGGCGGCGCACGGGGCGGGACTGGCGAATCTGGTTTTTTGCCCGCCGGGCACCCGGGTGGTCGAGCTGGTGAATCGGACTTATTTTAACCCGACTTTCTGGCGGCTGGCCTCGCTGCGCGGTCTGGATTACCGGCCGGTGGTGACGGCGGGCGAGGAACCGCTGGGCGCAGACCGGAAAGCCAATCGGCGTGACATCGAGGCCGATCTGGCGGGAGTGCGGCGGGCCTTGAGCGAATAGCCTAAAAACCGAAGCTCAAACCGACTGCGGATTACGCGGATAAAGTAGGATACAGAAGAAATCGGGATCCTGGTTCTACTTTGTTACAAAAGAAACATAGCCGCAAAAAATCGCAGAAGTCGCAAAAACGAAGGCTTGGTTTTGCGCGTTTTGAGCCTTTTTGCGGCCATTCTCTGATGTTTTCGCAGCAAGTCTTCCAATTTAACAAAGTAGACGAGACAAGTCGCTTGGAGCGGGAGTAGCCGATAATCGGTAACTTTCTACTATCCGCGTTTATCCGCGTAATCTGCGGTTTCTATTGCCGGTTTAGGATTAGTTAATGGGGCCGCCGTGAGAGGCGGGAGGCAGCAAGGGGGAAGGCGCGCCGACGGTGATTTGGTTGTCCACCAGTTCGAGGCGGGAGGCGGAAACGGCGATGCGGTTGATCTGGTCTTTGGCGGCTTGGGTATCGACCCAGCCGCGCAGAGTGACGCGTCCATTCAAGGTGCCTACCTGAATGTGGCGGGCGGCGATGCCTTCCCGTCCAACCGAGCGATTGATCGAGGAAGTGCGGGCCTTGTCACGGTAGCTGCGGCCTTGCTCCAGCGGGGCATAGGTGCGGGGGCCGTGGTAGGATTCCTCGCGGTAATAGGCCGCCTGACCGTTGGCGGAAGGGGTGCTGACGTAGCGCGGCTCTTGTTCAAACTCGGCTTTGGTATCGTCGAGCACGAGGGACCGGCGGTCCGGGCTGAAGGCCAAGGCCATGGCGGGGACAACGCTTCGGGTTTGGAAATTACCGGGCGCGAGGATGATCACGTTCACGATGCGTCCGGTTTCCAGATTGAGGGTGAGCGAGCTGACTTTGCCGAGCCGGGTGTTTTGCGGGGTATTGACCGGCAGGCCCACGAGACTGCTGCTGCGCTCAATCCGGCCGAGCGTGACTTTGGGCGGGAGGGCGGCGGGGTTGGCGGTCTGGCCGGCTTCCAGGAAGTAGGGCGTCTGGCCGAAACGGCGATAAGCGGCGGCGACGCGATCGCTGCGGTTGGCATCGTCCCATTCGGAAAGCTTGATCGCGGGGGCGGCCTTGAAGTCGGCGCGGCTGATGTCGAGGCGGTAGATCTTGCGGTCGGGATCGGGTATAAGCGCCGTGGCGGGCACGGCGGTGATCTTGCCGCCGATGTCGAGGAAGTCTCCGCTGACCACCAGCACCTCGACGATGCGGCCGTTGACCAGATCGACGCCGAGTTCCGAGATGCGCCCGAGGGTCTGACCTTGGAGGTTTTCGACCTGAATATGCGCCAATAGGTTGGCGGGTTTTTCTAAACCGAGCTTGGGCTCGTCCGGGGTGGTTTGGGCTGGCAGGGAGCTTAATGCGCCGAAGCCGAGGGCGGTCGCAAGGAACAGGAGGAATTTGGATTTCATAGTCTGAAAATAGAGGGGCATTAACCGCGAATGGTACTCGTCCGGGCGCGGCGTGAATACAGGCACAGGGCAAGCGCGCCCAAGGCGGCTAGCGCCGTGTTGGTAGCGGGTTCGGGGATGGCGGTTACGTTGCCGCCGCCGCCGAAGGTGAGACCGCCGGTAAGGTCGCCGCCACCGGGGCCGCCCCAGGCGTCGAGCGTGTTTTGGTCCAGGGTGATCGCGCTCAGGGCCAGGGCGCGGGCGCTGCCGCCGCTATGGTTGCCCAAGGAAATGCTGGAGCCGGAGAGGTAGTTGCCGGCTACGATGTTGTCGGCACCGATGATGACGGTCGTGCCGGTGTTCCAAAACAGGCCGAGGTCGCTTCCGCCGTTGCTGCCGAGATTGGCGAAGGTGACGGCGGCATTGGCGGCGGTGGTGAGCGAGGTGCCGATTTGGAAAACCCAGAAGGCGTTGTTCTGGCCTTGGGCGTCGAGAATGAGGGCGCCGGTCAGACCGGCGGTGGTATCGAAGCGATAAACGCCGGAGGCGAGGGTGCGTCCGCCAAGATCGAGACCGGTAAGATTGGTGCCACCGGTCATGGCGGCCAAGCCGGCGGAGGCGGCTAAGAAATCGGACCGGGCGAGCGCGGTGGTGGATCCGGTGGCAACGACCGCGCCGAAGTTAACCACGGCGGGACCGAAGCCGGTGATGGCGGACTCGCCGGTCGGGGAAAGGCCGACGTTGCCATGCGAGATGACCGTGCCCGTCGCCGGTGTGCTGCTGATCGCGGAACCGCCGAGCAGGGTAAAATCACCCGCCGTGCGCAAGATGGACTGGGCAACGCCGAAGTGAGGCAGAAGAAGAAAACTCAGGGCCGCGAGGACTGGGCGGGGAAAGGGACGGTGGAGGTGAGAGGGAATCATTGGTATGCATGGAGCTTAGACGCGCCTGCTTGATCGCACCATGGGGTCTTACCCGTTTCGTCCGACAGAAGTGATTTATGGCAAACCACTGCGCCTCCGTTGACGTGACGGAGCTGGCCCGCACATTCCCGACACCGTAACTCCATGAGCGATATTTTCTCCGCCGCCCAGGTCGGGTCCGCCCGCGAAACCTTGCAGAAACTCCGGGCCTCGATGCGCGAAACCATCAAAGGCAAGGACGGCGTGATCGACCAGGTGTTGGTCGCGCTGGTGGCGGGGGGGCACGTGTTGATCGAGGATCTGCCCGGCGTGGGCAAAACCACCCTGGCCTACGCGCTGGCGCGTTCGATGGATTGCACGTTTTCGCGCATCCAGTTCACCAGCGATCTCCTGCCGAGCGACATCACCGGGGTGGCGATTTACGACGAAACGATCAAGGAGTTCGTTTTTAAGCAGGGTCCGGTTTTCGCCCACATCGTGCTGGCCGACGAGATCAACCGCGCCACGCCCAAGACCCAGTCTTCGCTCCTGGAAGTGATGGATCGCGGCAAGGTCACGGTGGACGGGCAGGCGCATGCGGTGGGCGCGCCGTTCATGGTTTTCGCGACCCAGAATCCGGTGGATTACGAGGGCACCTTTCCCCTGCCGGAGAGCCAGATGGACCGGTTTTTGATGCGCTTGCACATGGGTTATCCCGCGCCGGCGGATGAGCTGGAAATCCTGCGGCGCGTGCGCACCGGCTACGACGCCATCGCGCTGGACGCGGTGGTCACCCGCTCCGACATCCTGCGGCTGCAGCAACTGGCGACGCATATTTTTGTGGAGGACTCGGTGCTGGATTACATTTTGCGCCTCGTCACCGCCACGCGCACGGAGGCGGAGTTTCGCGCCGGGGTTTCGGTGCGCGGCGGGCTGGCTTTGAAACACGCGGCGCAGGCGCGGGCCTTGTTGGAAGGGCGGGATTTTGTGTTGCCGGAAGATGTGCGCGGGCTGGTCGGGCCGGTGTTCGCGCATCGCCTGAGTTTGGTGCGCGCGGCCGGTGACGGGGCCGAGCAAGGCCGTCAGGTCGCGACGGTCTTGAAACGCATCGTGGATGTCGTGGCCGGGCCAAGCTGAACGCCGGGCGCAGGTGGCGATTATTAAAACCTGAACATGGCAACGACCGCCGAAATCGCGCCGCCGCCGGGCTACACCGAGTGGCAGGGACCGTGGTCGGCGGCGCGGCGGCGGCGCGGGCGGCGGCGTCATACCCTGCTGTGGTCTTTGCTGTATCCCCCGCCGCGGGCCGAGCGGGTGACGCCGACAATCACGGGCATCTTGCTGATCGCGGTGTCGCTGGCCATTGGCACGGCGGCTTACAACACGTCGAACAACATCCTCTATATCACGCTATCGATGTTGCTGTCGTGCCTGGTGCTGAGCGGCGTGTTGTCGTGGCTCAATCTGCGCGAGCTGGGCTGGCGTTTACATTTGGCCGGACCGTGGCGGGCCGGGCAGGAGCGGCCGATCGCTTTGGAGCTGCGCAGTGAAAAAACCCTGCTGCCGACCTACGCGCTGTGGTTTGAGTTGGAGGCGGGCGAGGCCAAGGAACGACGCCACCTGGCGGTGCGACTCGACCCCGGGGAAACGCATCGATTGGAATGGCCGGTAAACCTGCCGAAACGCGGACGGGTGGCGGTGCGCCTGCGAGCGGTGGGGTCGCTTTATCCCTTTGGTTTTTTGCGCAAGGCGGTGGCTTCGGAGTTAGCGGGCGAGGTGTTGGTCTGGCCGGCGGCGGTGGCGTATGCGCGCAGCGCGACCGGCGCGGTGTGGCGCACCTCGCGGGGGCGCGGCACGGAAAAACGCAGAGGACGGGAAGGCGAGTTTCAGGCCCTGCGCCGCTATGTGCCGGGGGATGCGCCCCGGCTGGTGCATTGGAAGGCGAGCGCGCGTTTGCGGCACTTGATGGTGCGGCAGTTTTCAAGTGAAGGCGTGGCGGGCTTCACTCTGCGCCTGTGCGGGGATGCGGCGGTGTGGACCCAACCGGAGCAATTCGAGCTGGCGGTAGGCCTGGCCGCGACGCTGGCCGAGGATCTGTTTCACGAGGGTTGTTTGCACGCGACGGTATTGGGCGACGAAGCGCCCCGAGAAGTGCGGCAATGGCGGGATGTGGAGCGGTTTCTCGACCGTCTGGCGGTATTGGAGCCGGGTGAACGCGCGGCGGGCGGCGGAGGCGGGCGGGCGATGGAACGGCGGATTTTAAACCTGGAACCTCAAGGACCGCGCGGCGTCGCGGCGATGATCGATGGCAAACCCGCGGCCACAGCTTAATCTCGCCGAGCTGCATCAACTGCGCTGGCTGCTGGGCGGCGTCATCGCCCTGCTGGCGGCGTGGTCGGTATTTTATTTGGACATACAGGCTTGGCTGCCGCTGGCGCTCATCACGGTGACGGTGCCGCTGGTGGTGTGGAAACCGTGGCTGGCGCAGCGTTTGCCGGCGTGGTTCCACCGGCTGGCGTTTCCGGTGATCGGCGCGGTGTTGGCGGCCGATCTTTGGTTCAACCGCGAGCCGTTTCCGGGCATGGTGCGGCTGGCGCTGCTGTTGCTGGCTTACCGGTGCGTGGCGCCGAGGGGGCGGCGCGAGGACCTGCAGTTGATCCTGCTTTCGCTGTTCATGGTGGTGATCACGGGGGTGTTTACGGTGTCGCCCTTGTTTGTGGTGCAGATTCTGGCGTTTAGCGCGGCATCGCTGGCGCTGATGTTGGCGGTGACGCTTTCGGATGCGCGGTCGGCGGGCGCGGCGGGCGCGGAGGAAGGGGCGGCGGGCGGGTGGACGCGGGTGCGCTGGCCGGTGTTTTTCGCCCGGCTGCGAGCGGCGGCGGATATGCGCGTGCTGGGACTGGGAGCCTTGTTGTTCGCCGGGCTGGTGGGGCTCTCGGCGGTGTTTTTCCTGGCGCTGCCGCGCTTTGAGCTGAGCAACAGCCTGTTTCTCGACAAGCTGATCGCGCGCAAATCCAAGACGGGCTTTTCCGAGAATGTGAAGTTCGGCGACGTGGTGGATATTATACAGGATCGCGGGACGGCGTTTAACGTGGATGTGAGCGACCCCTCGGCGGTGCCCGCCATGCCGTATTGGCGCATGCTGGTGCTCGACGAATATTCGGGTAGCGGGTTCAAGATGTCGCAGGGGCTGCGGCTCAGTTTTGACCGGACGGGGGAGCGGGCGGCGACTTATTCGGGCAATCGCGGAAGGCGCGAGGGCGCGGTGGTGTGGCAGGTGTATTTTCCTTCGGGAGTGAGCCGGTATCTGCCGCTCCTGGGGGATTTTTCCCGACTGGCTTTCGAGGGGCCGCAGGAGTTGGAGTTCAATCGGGCGTTGCGACTGGCGGCCCTTAAAAACGAGCCGTCCAAGATGCTGCCCTATCAGGTGACGGGCATGGAGTTTTCCGGGCGTCTGGCCGATCCGGATTTCGCGCGGGAGAAGCGTCAGCAGTTCGCCCAGACACCCAAGTCGAGCGAGGGGGCGAAGGGCGCGACTCTGCGCGAGCCGACGTTTCTGGAACTGGATGGACTGGCCGAGCCGGATCAGGCGCAGCTGCGCGGCTGGGTAACGCAGCTAGGCGGAGTGGGGCGCGGCGGGGAGGAATTCGCGCGGCGGGCGGCGCAGTGGTTGCAGGCGCGACACAGCTACAGCCTGAGCTCGACCATGCCGGAGGGGGGCGGGGACGACGTGCTGGTGCGTTGGATGGGGTCGAACACGCCAGGACACTGCGAGTTGTTTGCCGGAGGCATGGTTTTGCTGGCGCGGGCGGGCGGGGTGCCGGCGCGCATGGTGACGGGATTCAAGGGCGGGGCGTGGAATGCGGTAAGCGGGAGCATTACGGTGCGCAATTCCGACGCGCACGCCTGGACGGAAGTGTGGGACGAGGCGACGGGGGCCTGGGTGTTGGCGGATGCAACGCCGGGGTCGGCGCTCACGCCGGCGGCGGAGGAAGCGGCGGTGGTCAGCGGCGCGACGCGGCTGCAAGCGGATAGCGGCTGGAACGCGCGTTTGGATGCGTTGCGGGTGTTTTGGTATCGGCGCATCGTGAACTTCGATGAGGGTTCGCAGCGGGAGCTGTTGCGCGGGACGAAGAACCGGCTGCAAGAAGCGATGAAGGCGTGGCGCGCTCGCATGGAGGACCGGATGCGGGCGGCGGCGGCGTGGGCGCGAGAGCCGTGGGGGTTTTCGCGCGGTCTGGCTCTGGCACTGGTGGCGGGCGGGATGACGGCGGGCGTGTGGTGGTGGCGGCGAAAGGGCCGGGCGGGATGGCTGGCGTGGCGGAGCCGACGGGCGGGCGAGGGTCGGTCCGATCCGGTGCGACGCGAGGCGGCGAAGTGGTTGCGCAAGCTGGAGCGGGCGCGCCCGGCCAAAGACGCGGAGGGCGAGGCGGCGCGACGGGAGGTGCGGGAGGCGTTGCTGCGCCTGCGCTTCGGGTCGCGGGAAAGTTGGCACGAACCGGTGGCGGTGTTTCAGCGGGCGCGCCGGGCCTGGCGCAGGCCCTGAGGCGGCGGAACTGAAAAACGCGCAGGGCCCCCTGCCCCACCCCCGCCTACGCGCCTTGGCCGAGCCGCGTTCCACGCACCCTAAAAACCCGGACGTTCCTAGTTTTTCAGAATCTGAATAAAGGTGTCGGGCGGGATGTTCACCTTGCCGATCATCTTCATCTTTTTTTTGCCCTCTTTCTGCTTGTCGAGAAGCTTGCGCTTACGGGAGATGTCGCCGCCGTAACACTTGGCGGTCACGTCTTTGCGCATTTCCTTAACGTTGTCGCGGGCGATGATCTTGCCGCCGATCGCGGCCTGGATGGCGACCTTGAACATCTGCGGCGGGATGATCTCGGCAAGCTTTTCGCAGAGCACGCGGCCTTTGCCCTCGGCTTTTTCGCGGTGAACGATGCTGGAAAACGCATCGACCGGGTCGCCGTTGATCATGATGTCCATCTTCACCAGATCGCTCAGCACGTATTCGCCGAGTTCGTAGTCCATCGAGCCGTAGCCGTGGGTGACGGATTTAAGGCGGTCGTTAAAATCAACGAGGATTTCGTTCAGCGGCAGCACGCAGGTCAGCATCACGCGGTTGGCGTCGAGCGTGTCGGTTTGGTCGCACGAGCCGCGTTTTTCCATGATCAGGGCGAGGATGTCGCCCATGGACTCGTTGGGGATGTGGATCGCGGCCTTGATCGTGGGTTCGCTGATGTACTCGATGGTGCCGGGGTCGGGTAAGTTGACCGGATTATCGACTTCGATCTCGGGTCCGCCGTGGGTTTTTACCTTATACACCACGCTGGGGTAGGTGGAGATGATCTCGACGTCGTGCTCGCGACGAATGCGCTCCTGGATGATCTCCATGTGGAGCAGGCCGAGAAAACCGCAGCGGAAACCGAAGCCGAGGGCGATGGAACTTTCCGACGAGTAAAGAAACGCGGCGTCGTTGAGCCGCAGGCGGCCGAGGGCGGCCTTGAGTTTTTCGTAGTCGCTGGATTCGAGCGGATACAGTCCGCAAAACACCATGGGGCGAACCTCTTTGTAACCCGGCAACATCTCGGTGGCGGGCTGGCGGGCCAGGGTCAGGGTGTCGCCGATTTTGATGTCGGTGGTGTCCTTGATGTTGGAAATCACGTAACCCACGTCGCCGGCGTCGAGCGTGGCGGTCTTGGTCATCTTGGGGGTGAAGACGCCGACTTCCTTGATTTCGGACTTCTGGTTGTTGCTCATCAGGAGCATCTGGTCGCCGGCCTTGACCGAGCCGGAAAACACGCGGGCGTAGGTGATCACGCCGCGGTAGCTGTCGTAGAGGGAGTCGAAAACGAGGGCGCGGGTGGCCGGGTTGTGCGTCCAGCGCGGGGGCGGGATGCGGGCGACCACCGCTTCGAGAATGTCCTGAATGCCTATGCCGGATTTGCCGGAGGCGAGAATCGCTTCCTCGGCCGGGATGGTGAGGATGTCCTCCAGCTGGGACATGCACAGCTCCAGGTTGGCCGAGGGCAGGTCGATCTTGTTGATCACCGGGATGATTTTCAGGCCCTGGGCGGTGGCGAGGTGGGCGTTGGCCACGGTCTGGGCCTCGACGCCCTGGGCGGCGTCGATCAGGAGCACGGCACCTTCGCAGGCGGCCAGCGAACGGGAGACTTCGTAGGCGAAGTCCACGTGGCCGGGGGTGTCCATCAAGTTGATCTTGTAGAGATTCCCGTCCTTGGCCGGATAGGTCATGGTGACCGGATGGGATTTGATGGTGATGCCGCGTTCCTTCTCCAGGTCCATCGAGTCGAGATGCTGTTCGGTCAGCACGCGCTGGGAGACGGTGTTGGTGTATTCGAGCAGGCGGTCAGACAGGGTCGTCTTGCCGTGGTCAACGTGGGCGATGATGCAGAAATTGCGGGTGAGAGAGGAGTCCATGCGGTCGAGAGCGGCGCGGCTTTGATCGCGCAGAATCGGTCAAGGTGCGGAGAGCCGGGCGGCGTTTCAAGCCGCCAAATTGAAAAGTGCGGCGAGGCGGCGAGTCATCGGGCGGGGATGCGCTTGGCTACTCTATCCGCCCCTGCAGAAATGGCCGAGGCACTGTTGTTCGAGTTGGTCTTCGGTGATCACGGCTTGGGCGGACTCGGGTTTTCCGGTTGCGGCAGATTTTGGACCATCCGGTCGAAGTCGGACTCATACAGCCGGTCCTGCACGATGCGGTATTGCTCGAATTCGCTTTCGGCATGGGCGCGGGCGATCTCGGCGGTGACTTTGCCGGCATCTTCCAAAATTTCCCGATCCGTCGCGGCGATGAAGCGATTGAGGCGGGTCTCCCAATCCTGCATGGTCATGGGGATCTCGCGCAGGGCCATGTCCTCGGCGATGTCGAGGTAAGCGGAGACGAGGCGCTGAAGCTGGGCCAGCTCGTTTGCTGTGAGGTAGTTTTTCGCAACCACGACATCGAACTTTTGGATTTTTCCCTTGGGCGCATCTTTCCAGGTGGTGAGGCCCATGCGGTCTTTGGCGGCATCGGCCCGGTTGACGATCAGCTCGGTGGCGGTCTGGCCGTGGATGGCCCAGTGGAGCTTGTTTTGCACGGTGGCAAAAAAACGCTGGGTGGTGGCGGCGGTGACATCGTAGTCGAGCGACGTGGCGTAAATATCGGTGATTTTTTGATAAAACTTCCGCTCGCTCAGGCGGATTTCGCGGATGCGCTGGAGCTGCTCCTCGAAATACTTTTTACCGAGCACAGAGCCGTCGTTTTTCAGGCGCTCGTCGTCCATGACGAAGCCCTTGATGGTGAAGGATTCGATGATGCCGGTGGCCCATTTGCGGAACTGCACGGCGCGCTCGGAATTCACCTTGTAGCCGACGGCGATCACGGCGGAGAGATTGTAGTGGCCGGTGTCGTAGGTTTTGCCGTCGGCGGCAGTTATTCGAAAATTTCGAATAACTGAGCCTTCCTCCAATTCCTTGTCCTCGAATATCTTCTTGAGGTGGTAGTTAATGGTGTGCGTCTCCACGTCGTAGAGCAGCCCCATCATTTTTTGGGAGAGCCAGACGTTTTCGTCGGCATAGACGGCCTCGACGCCCCCTTGGCCGCTGGCCGCGACAAACGTGAGGTATTCCGCTGCCGACGAGCGAACCAGAGAGACCTCGGCCTTCTTTTTGGCGTGATCGCCAGAGGTGGGTTTCTTTTTGCTCATAGGTGCGGCTACATATCAAATTTCGTAACGGAATTCACGAGAAGAGAGGCGTGATTTGCCGGGCTCGTTCATTTTGACCAGTCGTCGGCGAGGGTTTCGGCCTGTTTGAGGACGAGATCCACGGCCTCCTCCTGCCCTTCGGGTGGGTATTTGTATTTTTTGAGGAGGCGTTTGATCAGGATGCGCATCTTCGCGCGGACGCTGTCGCGGACCTGCCAGTCCACCGTCGTGCTGCTGCGGAGTTGCTCCGTCAGTTCGGTGGCGAGCTGTTTGAGCGTCGCGTCGCCCATCGTTTTCAGGACCTCGGGGCGTTCGGCGAGGGCGTCGTAGAAGGCGATTTCGTCGGGGTTCAGGCCGAGCTCTTCGTTGCGGCTGAGGGCGTCTTTGAAATCGCCCGCCATCTTGAGGAGTTCCTCGATCACCTGCGCGGTTTCGATGGCGCGGTTGTGGTATTTGCGGAGGGCATCCAGCAGTCGGTCGCCGAATTTCTTTTGGAGCACGACGTTGGTGCGGGTGTGGGCCTTGATCTCGTCGCGCAGGAGTTTTTCCAGCAACTCCACCGCGAGGTTCTTCTGCGGCATGTTGCGGACGTCTTCCAAAAACTCCTTCGAGAGCAGACCGATGTTGGGCTTTTGCAGACCGGCCAGAGCAAAAATGTCTTCCACGCCTTCGGAGACGACGGCGTTGTCGAGGATGCGGCGGAGGACGGAGTGTTTTTCGGCTTCGGTGAGTTTTTTGTCCACCGTGGTGTATTTCACGATGGCGGCTTTCACCGCGCTGAAGAAGGCGATCTCGGTGCGCAGCTCCTCCGCCTCGTCGAGCGTGCCGCAGAGAGCGAAGGCGCGGGTGATGGCGGTGATGAGATCGAGGAAACGCTTTTTGCCGTCGGGCAGTTTCTTGACGTCTAGGATGTGATTGGCGGCCGGGACGAGCAGGGCGACGGGGTTCTTCTCGTAGCTTGAGTAGTCGAAGCCGTGGAAGAGGCCGCGGCAGGCGTCGAGTTTGGCGCGGAGGACGTCGAGGAACTCCTCGGCCTGGCGGCTGGGTTGGCCGCGTCCGTGGGAGTCGGTGTAGGTCTTGAGCGCGGCCTTCAGGTCGTTGGCGATGCCGATGTAGTCCACCACGAGGCCGCCGGGCTTGTCTTTGAAGACGCGGTTCACGCGGGCGATGGCCTGCATGAGGTTGTGACCCTTCATCGGCTTATCGACATACATCGTGTGGCAGCACGGCGCGTCAAAGCCGGTCAGCCACATGTCGCGCACGATCACGAGGCGCAGCGGGTCGGCGGGGTTCTTGAAGCGTTTTTCGATGCGCTTCTTCTGCCGCTTGGTGGTGACGTGGGGCTGGAGCGCGGCGTCGTCGGACGCGCTGCCGGTCATCACGACCTTGATCGCGCCTTTCTCGATGTCGGCGTCGTGCCAGTCGGGGCGGAGCGCGACGATGGCGGCGTAGAGGCGGGCGCAGATGTCGCGGCTCATGCCGACGATCATCGCCTTGCCGGGCATGGTGGCGTTGCGGGTCTCGAAATGGGCGACGAGATCGGCGGCGATCTCCTCGATGCGCTCCTTGGCGCCGACGAGTTTTTCGAGGGTGGACCAGAGGCCCTTGGTTTTCTCGCGCTGGGTCTCGTCCTCCTCGTCCACGATCTCCTCGACCTTGGCGCTGAGTTGCTCGATCTCGGCGCGGTTGACGTCGAGCTTGGCGAGGCGGCTTTCGTAAAAAATGCCGACGGTGGCGCCGTCCTCCTTGGCGTCCTCGATGTCGTAGATGCTGATGTAGTCGCCGAAGACGGAGCGGGTGTCGCGGTCGTCGCTTTCAATGGGCGTGCCGGTGAAGCCGATGAAGGACGCCGTGGGCAACGCGTCGCGGAGGTGCTTTGCGAAGCCGTAAACGTATTTGCCGGTCTTGGTGTTTAGGCGGGCCTTGAGGCCGTATTGCGAGCGGTGCGCCTCGTCGGAAATGACGACGACATTGCTGCGTTCGCAGAGGATGGGGTGCCGGTCTTCGCCTTCGCCGAGGGCGAACTTTTGGATGGTCGTAAAAATGATGCCGCCGGCCTGGCGGGAGGCGAGTTTGGCGCGGAGCTCCTCGCGGCTGTCGGCCTGCTCGGGTGTCTGCTTGAGGAGTTCCTGGGCGCCGCAGAAGGTTTCGTAGAGCTGGCCGTCGAGGTCGTTGCGGTCGGTGACGACGACAAGCGTCGGGTTCTTCATCTTCGGCTGCTGGATGAGTTTTCCGGCGTAGCAGACCATGGAGATACTTTTGCCCGAGCCCTGGGTGTGCCAGACGACGCCGGCCTTGCGCGAACCGGGCACGACTTCCTTGCCGTAGGGAGCGCGGGGTTCTTCGAGCGAATCGGACTCGGAGTCCTGCGCGGCGATGACCGTGACGCGCACGGCTTCGCGCACGGCGTGAAACTGGTGATAACCGGCGATCTTCTTCACCAGCCGGTCACCGTCCGGCTCGTAGAGGATGAAGTGCTTGAGGTAGTCGAGGAACAGGGCGCGGTCGAAGAAGCCGCGCACAATCTTTTCGATTTCATACTCCACGACCGGCTTGTCGTCCTCGTTCTTGATCGTGCGCCACGGCATGAAGCGCTCTTGATCGGCGGTAAGGGAGCCGACGCGGGCGGTGAACCCGTCGCTGACGATCAGGGCCTCGTTGTAGTTAAAAATGTCGGGAATCTCGTTCTTGTAGGTCTGGAGCTGCTGCCAGGCTTTCCAGACATCGGCCTGTTCGTCGGCCGGGTTCTTCAGCTCGATGATGGCGAGCGGCAGGCCGTTGATGAAGACGACGAGGTCGGGACGGCGGGTTTTGTTCGGCCCCTTGATTGCGAACTGGTTGACGACGAGAAACTCGTTGGCGTGGAGGCCTTGGGCGGAGAAATCCACCAAGCGCAGGTCCTCGTGCTTGACCGCATCGCCCTCGCGCCAGCTCACCTTGATGCCGGTGAGGAGCAGGCGGTGAAAGTCGCGGTTGCGCTGCTCGGCGACGGGGTGATCGAGCTTGAGCAGGCGTTGGACGGCCTCGTCTAGCACGGCGGCCGGCACGCCGGGATTGAGCCGAGCCAGCGCTCGCGTGAACCGCAGGACCAACACGACCTCGCGATAGCTCGCTCGCTCCGGTGCCGCGCCGTCGTGCGCGATGTCAGGGCCGAAGACCGTTTGCCAGCCGTTCTCGCGGAACCAGCCGAGGCACTGTTGTTCGAGTTGATCTTCGGTGATCATGGATAACTACATGCGAGTCTGTTGGGCGCTCAGGTTAATAGATCTCTTTACTTTTATGTGCATTGAGTCGATTAGTATGCCATCTCATCCACCCACGGTGGAAGGAGTTGGGCCTCCGCTCTGCGGGAGTCTTAAACAGCTTAAAGGTTCCACCCCGGTAATAAGAACCCAATGGGTTCTCTCGCAAGAGTAGCCGGGGTGGTCGCTTTTTTGGCATATAGCGCATTAGTAATAGAGCGTTGTGCCGCTGCGGAAGATATCTGGTTAATTGTTTTGGGGTTGTGGGTTCTTGCGCAAGCCGAGTTCACGAGAAGACGGGGGACTACCGTTCTTGGGTGCCGAGCGCGGCGAGCTTTTCCTCGAGCACTGTGACGAGTGCATCAAATGGCTTACGCGTCGCTGGATTTAACGCCGATTTAGGTGCTGCGGCAACGGCTGCGGCTACAAAACCTTTCGATGCTGCCTTACTCGCATCATCCCAATTTTGACCACTTGCCTGAAAGCATTCCGCTACTCTATCAGACCACTTTTTCCGACCACGCATCAATGGCTTGACCAACTTTACTGCGAAGTGCTTGTCGATCGCTGCCTCGTATGATGATTGCAAGTAGAAGTCTTCTAGTTCCGATTCATCTTTTCCGCGGCACATAGCATACTTAATGTCGCCCTTCAGTAAAAGACCCTCGGCGATTGCCTTTGCTGCTGATTCTTGGCCTGCCTTGTCATTGTCCACAAATACAAAGGCGGAGCAGAGTGCAGTGTTTCTTAATAATGATAATTTATGAGATAAATTTCCACTTCCGTGGAGAGGATCTACTGCCAGTATTCCACTCGCTAAGGCTGCCTTGATTGATTTTGAATAAGCAGCTAGCAGCGCGCTTAGTGCAATGCGGTCATCTTCACCTTCCACAACGAGGGCAATCTCTGCTTGTCGCAGGTTGTCTGTTGGTCGAACGCCGAGGCTTTGCCTGATCTCTTCTATCGATTGTGCAGGTGTCGCCTTGTTTTGAGAGACTACTATGTTCGTAGCAATTTTATCACGATTTACGAATATTGGATTATGTGTCGTTAGGATTACCTGGTGCTTATTGGCGATTTCTTGGAAGACGCTTCTTAACTGATGTAGTGCTTTGGAATGCAGATGCGTCTCGGGTTCATCTATTGCTAGAACAATGCTTTTTTTCCCTGCTCCCAGCATGGCGGCGTGCCGCATTAAGCTTAATGCAGCGAGGCTTTGAACTCCGTCGCCTTTCTCTTTCAGTTCCGTTTCAGCTCCATCATCAACGATGATATTGCATGCGCGTCGAAGAGCGAAGCTCCGTTCTTCCGCTGATACTTTTAAGCGGACGCGCTTCACGCCCGGGAGGAATTCGCGCAACGTCGCTGTCACGCTCTTAGATAATTCATTAAGCACGGGCCTCTGAATTCGTGAAATCTGTGCCAAGGCAGAACGATAGACACGCTTCTCTTCCAATGCGGACAGTTCACGTTGGACGATTTGCTCAACGATCTCTCTCGCTGATTCTGCAGTGCGAACGGATGGTATATATTGGCAATCTACAGAGTGCCCTACTAGTCTGCAAATTGATCTTAGTGTCTTTTCGGGTAATATAGTCCCGCTTTGCAAATTTAATAGATGCAGCTCGGTTTCGCTTCTTCCGAACCGTATGTCAAAGTAGAGATTTCCTTTTAGCGGAGCTCCCATGATCGAACTTAACGTGTTCCGTTCACGCTTAGTTGGTTCGAACTCAATTATCATGTGAGTATACGCATCCTCATCCTCGGTCTGTCCGCTTATTGGGAAGTCCCTTTCCCAATCATAACCTTCTCGTGAAGAAGGGCGATTTCTGATTTTCAGTTTGTTGTCGAGTTCAGGCTCCTTTCGTAACCGATCTACGTTCTGCATTGTTCTTCCAAAACGTGGAATGGTTTGAAGTGCCGTCACTAAGGCTCGAAGTATATTGGACTTACCTTCGTTATTTGGGCCAATCAGAGTTGTTACCCTTGGGCCAATGGGAAGGCGCTGTGTATTGGCAATACTTCTGAAGCCGTTTACTGTAAATGCAGCGAGATTCATATTATAGTCTAAAACTGGCAGGGAAATCCCCGCTCAGCAGTTTTGGTAATAGCGTGTCGCGGAGGGTGGCGAGAGTGCGGGATTGGTGGTCGTTGGCGTTAATCCTTAAAAACAGTGGCGCGATTTGTTCGTCGAATGCATTGAGCACTTTGGACGAAGGAATGATGAGCTTGCTCATGTAGGCATGATTCCGATTTAGCCCCGGAACCGCCGAGTCCGCTCCTAGACTGGCCAAATTTTGAAGCGATAGCGCGTAGTATAGAAAGTAGAGGCTTTTACACTCACCGACGGGCATGACATAGAATGTTGTATCGATGGGATAAAAGTCGCCGGGTGCCCATGTAACGATCCCTGGGTTGCCCTTTCGCCCGACAACTATACCGGGGCCAGTTACCAACTTTTCATCGTGCCACCCGACGCGCCCATTTGAGCCAAACACCGCCACGCACCCACCTCTGCGGTTCTCCTCTTTCAGTGGCTTTCCATAGGCGAGTTCAATGGTTTCACCGATGGTCTTAACGTTCCAGCCCTTCGGAATCTTGCTGAGTTCGGAGTCTTGGAATGCGGCGGGGAATAGGGCGGCGGCTTTAGCGTCCATGCCGGAGGGCTGGCGGCCGGCGGCTTTGGCGTGGACGGGGTCGAAATCCACGAACCAGCTCTGGAACAGCGCCCGCGCCATCGCCTCCAGCGTCGCGTTCATCCGCCGGTTTAACTCGATCTTGTCGTCCAGCGTCCCGAGGATTCGCGCGATGGCTTTTTGTTCAGGGAGGGGCGGAAGTGGAATCTCGAACGCTCGAAGTTGGCCAAGATTGAAACCAGGAACGGAACTTCCAATGCCTCGGTTGACTATTTCAGTCCGAATCTCGGGCGAGGCGAAATAGTAGTATAGAAACAAGCTATCTGCTTTTGAAGCGTCGGGCCTCAAAAGCATCTGCTTGTTCGAAACGATGTATCGGCGATATTTTGCGCGTTCATCAATCAAGCCGACTTGGTCAATGGTTCCCCAACAGGTGAACACTAGGTCACCAATTCGTGCTTCTGAACGCGAAAACTCAGACGCTTTGTCTTCGCTCACGAAGACCAGTCCAGTGTCGTTCAGTCGGGTGCTCACATCCTGACTAAGATTACTTCCTCGAATCACTGGCACTCCCACATCGATAAAATGCTTGGAGCTAATCGCCGATCCGAATGGACCAGTCGCCGTGTGCTTGGCGACATCAGCAACTGTGGTTCTGAGCCATTTACTCGCCATAACCGAGCTCCTTGAGATTTACTTTGATGGCCTGCTCCAGTTTCGCCGACTCGGCGGTTGTTTTGATAAACGCGACATACTCGCTCTGCACATCGAGGGCGAGGGTTTGGCCGGCGGTGAGCGCGGCGAGGTGTTCGGGACTTAACGGGAACACGTCTCCACCCCAGCGGTGGCCGAAAGGCGTGGAGGCACCGTGCATCGCGTTCAACGGCGCGGGGACGATGGCGATGGTTGATTCTGTCTTCACTGGCTCGGGTGTGGCGGGCGGCGTGGTGTGCGGCCAGTGGTGGCCGAGTTTGGCGAGCCAGGGGTGGAGGCCACCTTGAAGCACGGAGGGGAAACGATCCAGCGGTTGAACGAGTTCGTGCAGCTCGGGGCTGATCCAGCCGATCACCTGCACCAGGTCGGCGTGCTGGGCTTCGAGGTCGGTGTAGTGGACGATACGCTCATGATGGAAAACGCGGTTGCGGAGATCGCGGATGCGTTTCCAGCGGGTGTCTTGCTTGATCATGTCGCGTTCTTCACCGGGAGCGTGGGGAAAGGTGTGGCGGGCCAGGAAGTAGCCCAAACCCGTGCGAGCGTGCCGGTGATTAAAAAAGCCTGTCCAAAAACCGAAACTCAACTCGGCGACGATTCGCCCCGGCGTTACCGATTTGCCTTGGGCGGCCACGTTCTGGCGGGCTTCGGCGATTTTGGTCTTCTGCCAATCGAGCAGGTGCGGTTCGGCGGCGGAAAACCAGTCTTCCGTTTGGTAGCGCTCCGACAGGGCGCGGTGCTGGGCGTTGCGCAAGGCGACCTCGGCGACCTGTAGCGGGGAATATAGGGCTTCGCACAAGGCCATGTTCCAGACATACCTGGCCAAGGTCACTCTAGGCTCGGCACCGTCTTGTTGGCGGTAAGCATCGATGCGCTCGGACGCCACGGCGCGGGAAACTGCGTCAAAAAAAGCCGGGTTCATGCTTGCATGCCCTCTCTGCAGTTGTCTTTTTCTGTGTGTGCACCCCGGAATCCCTTCCTTAGCCGCTTGCGGTTAATAGGCGCCGGGGTTTCTCCGTTTTTAGCCTCGGAACTTCCTCCCCCGCCCTTCGCGACGGTGACTGGAGCCGGGGTTTCTTCGCTTAGGCGGGATGCGTGGTCAGCCGCCATAACCGAGGCCTTTCAGGTTGGCGCGGATCTGCGCTTCGAGGCGGGAGGACTCCGCGAACTGACCGTCAAGTTCGGTGACGAGTTTCTGCATCTTTGCCTCGAAGGGTTCGCCATCGTCCGCGACATCCTCGGCGCCGACGTAGCGGCCGGGGGTGAGCACGTGGCCGTGGGCGGCGATTTCGGCGAGGGAGGCGGATTTGCAGAAGCCTTTGACGTCGGCGTAGTCCTTGCCGCGTTTCCACGCGCGGAAGGTGCCACTGATCTTTTCGAGGTCGGCGGGAGTGAAGTCGCGGAGGACGCGGTCCTTCATATAGCCGAGTTGGCGGGCGTCGATGAAGAGGACTTCGCCGGTGCGGTCTCTCGAACCCGGACGGCTCGGAGAGCCGTCCCTACCTTTTTTGCTCTTCGTGAGGAACCAGACGCAGGCGGGGATCTGGGTGTTGGTAAAAAGTTGGCCGGGGAGGGCGAGCATGCACTCGACAAGGTCGGCTTCGACGAGGGCGCGGCGGATGTCGCCTTCGCCCTTGGTGTTGGACGACATGGAACCGTTGGCCAGCAGCAGGGCCATGGAGCCGTGCGGGGCGAGGTGATAGAGCATGTGCTGCACCCAGGCGAAGTTGGCGTTGCTCTTGGGCGGCGTGCCGTAAACCCAGCGCGGATCGCCTTCCAGACGGCCGTCCCACCATTCGCTGATGTTGAAGGGCGGATTCGCCATCACATAGTCGGCGCGGAGGTCGGGGTGCTGGTCGGCGAGGAAGGTGTCGGCGGGTTGTTTGCCGAAATTGAAGTCGATGCCGCGTATGGCCATGTTCATCGCGGCGAGGCGCCAGGTGGTGGGGTTGCTCTCCTGGCCGTAAACGGAGATCGCGCCGAGCCGGCCACCGTGGGCCTCAATGAAAGCCTCGCTCTGGACGAAGAAGCCGCCGGAGCCCATGGCGGGGTCGTAAACCTTGCCGGCGTAGGGCTCGAGCATCGCGACGATGACGGAGACGATGCTCTTGGGCGTGTAGTATTGGCCGCCCTTCTTGCCCTCGGCCAAGGCGAACTGGCCGAGGAAGTATTCGTAAACGTGGCCGAGGATGTCCTTGGCGTTGAGGCTGGCGTGGCGGAAGGGGATCGAGGAAACGACTTCGCTGATGAGGCCGACGAGCTTGTCGGGCTCCAGCTGGAGCTGCATGTAGCGGTTTTTCTCGATGACGCCCTTGAGGCGGGGGTTTTCCTTTTCGACCGCTTCGAGGGCGTCGTCGATCAGGCGGGCGGCGGAGCGGAAGGTGTATTTCTCGATTTTGCCGTTGCGGATCTCGATCTCGGTGTCGGGCGCGAGGGCGGCGTTTTCCCGGATGGTTTTCCAGCGGGCGAGGGGCGGGACCCAGAAGACGTTTTTTTCGGTGAAGTAGTCGCGGTCCTCCAACTCGTCGTGGATGGCGGTGGCGTAGGCGGCGTCGGTCGGGTAGTCGGCGCGGTCGAGGAAGTAGTCACTCTTCGGGTCGCGGAAGGAGGCTTCGAGTTCCTCGCGGCGGAGGTCGAAAGCGTCTGAGACGTATTTGAGGAAGATGAGGCCGAGGACGGCGTGTTTATAGACGGCGGCGTCGAGGTTGGAGCGGAGGCGGTCGGCGGCGTTCCAGAGCTTCTTGTCGAGATCGTCGAGGAACTGCTGGTCGGCGGAGGTGGTGGCGGAGGCGGTCACGATTCGGAAAACAATAGTGGAGCGGGTTTTGTCGATCAGGGCGAAGGAAGCAGTGGCAATGACTGTTTAATGAGCGCTGACGATGGCGAAGTGGTCGCAAATGGCGTGAAGCGCGTCCACGGTAAAACAACCTCAGGGGGCGAAAGGGGGAGTGGAGGTGCGGCAGGCAGTCATGATTTCACGCTAAAACGCGGGCATTCAATGACGAGTGGAGAGTGGTGTGCATGTGGCTGATTTAGCGCAGTTCATGCCAGAGGGCCCCGGCAATTTGCGGGCATGGCGGAAAGGCACTGGTCTCCGAAGCCGGTGAAGGACGGGGGCCCCACGGTTCTCGACCGGCTGTTAACGGGAATTTCCCCTTGCGAGAAGACGCGGCGGGCGCGACGGTGCGGACTCTTTTCTTTCACGCACCCACTTCCCTCTTTTTACCATGGCTGATACCACTACGGACTACGATCTCATCGTCATCGGCGGAGGCCCGGCGGGCTACGCGGGCGCCATTCGCGCCGGACAGCTCGGCAAAAAGGTCGCCTGTATCGAAATGGAACGCGCCGGCGGCACCTGTCTCAACTGGGGCTGCATTCCCACCAAGGCCCTGCTCAAGAGCGCCGAGCTCTACCAGAAAATCAAAAAGGCCGACGCCTACGGCCTGATCGTGAAGGACGTCTCCTTCGACTTCGCCACCATCATGCTGCGCTCGCGCGACGTGGCCAAGCAAATGGCCAAGGGCATCGAGTTCCTTTTCCGCAAAAACAAGGTCGAATACATCATCGGCCACGCCCATGTGCCCGCCGCCGGCATGGTCGAGATCACCTCGGGCGACAAAAAGGGCACGCTGCTCAAGGCCAAGCGCATCCTCATCGCCACCGGCTGCAAGATGCGGCGAATCCCCGGTCTCGATTATGACGGCGTGCGCGTGATGACCTCCCGCGAGGCGCTCGATACCAAGCTCCAGCCCAAGGCCGTCACCATCGTCGGCGCGGGCGCCATCGGCGTGGAGTTCGCCTATTTCTTCAACGCTCTCGGCACCAAGGTCACGCTGGTCGAGATGTTGCCCAACATCCTCCCTGTCGAGGACGAGGACAGCTCCAAGGCCGTGCATCGCGCCTTCGAGAAGCAGGGCATCAAGGTGTACGTGAACACCAAGTGCGAAAACTTCCGCGTCGGGAAGGACTCGGTGAAAATCGACCTCGTCGAGGGCGACAAACGCGTGGAGGTGGAATCCGATGTGCTGCTCTCCGCCATCGGCGTGACCGCCAACACCGAGGGGCTGCTGGGACGTGGCGCGCAACTCGAACTTGATCGCGGCTACGTGAAGGTGGACAACAACTACGAGACCTCGATCAAAGGCATCTATGCCGCTGGCGACATCATCGGGCCGCCCTGGCTGGCCCACATCGCCACCTTCGAGGCGGTCAATGCGGTCAACGGCATGTTCGGCCACGGCACGCCCAAACGCGTGACGGGGTTCCCCGGCTGCACCTACTGCCAGCCCCAGGTCGCCTCCACCGGCATGACCGAAAAGACCGCCAGGGAAAAGAAGCTCGATTTCAAGATCGGCAAATTCCCCTTCACCGCCTCCGGCAAGGCCGTGGCCTCGGCCGACAGCGATGGCTTCGTCAAGGTCATCTCCGACGCCAAGACCGGCGAGATCTACGGTGCGCACATCGTGGGCAGCGACGCCACCGAACTTATCGCCGAATACGGGCTTGCGATTAGCTTGGAGGCCACGGTCGAGGACGTGCACCAGACCATCCACGCCCACCCCACCCTCTCCGAGGCCCTGGCTGAGGCCGCCGCCGCCACCAGCGGCGAAGCGATTCATATCTGAGCATTTCAAGGTGCCTCTGAAAACGTCACGTTTTACTGGATACAAAGAGAACGCGGTTTTTTGGCAGGAGGCAAAGAGGGGGAAACGAGACGAAAAAGTTCATGAGGAGAGTATTCTCAGGGCTTTTGTCTGCATGACGTCCTGACCCGGCTCAGACGGCGGCAAGCAGTACGCGACGCACTTGGTAAAGGTTGGATAGGGCGAAGAGCAGGTGCAGGCGGGCGGCGGTGTTTTTCTTCAGTCCGCAGTAACGCACGCTGTCGTTGGCGCAGGGTAAGAGGGTTGCCGCCTGCGCCCTTGTCGTGGATCAGATAGGCGTCAGCCCGGCCTCCCCGACAGTTGGCCTTGAGCATCTGGTTGGCGCAGAGGGAGTCACCCGCGATCAAGGTTTCCTCGCGGTGCGTCAGTTCGGTGAAGACCTGAACTGTCATGCACGCTGGCGGTGCTTATCTTCACCGTGTACACCAGGTCGCGTTCGGCATCCACTCCGATGTGCGCATTCATCCCGAAGTGCCAGTCACCGTTCTTTGCGTCGAGCTCATCTCAGTCTCGCGCTTGCCATCCCTGTTCTTGGTGCTGACCGGTGCCGCCAGAATTGTCGCGTCCACGATTAATAGGGCGCGATCACCTCCGCCAAATCCTTCCACGGCATCACCAGATTTATTTCATCCAGAAAACGATCCACCCGGGTGCGCTTGGTCAGGCAACCCAACAAAAGAAAGGTGGTTTATTGTGTCATTTATATCTTTACCACTTCTCTTACAATATTTTAGGATTTTTTGTTTTCAGGGGTTCCTTGATGTCACTCCGGGCAAGCCCCTGCGGGTTACGCCCGACCCGGTTGATCGGGCCTAAATTTTGCCCCGGCACGCACGGAGGTCGCAGCGCCCAGCCAGCCTGTTCGATCGAACTCGTCAGAGGCAAAAAAAGAACCTCCGCCCCTCGTGGTCCTTCCCCGGAGCACACCGGCAGTCGGTCGTGGGGCGGGCTGCGCCGTCGAGGCCAAGCAGACTATTTCTTCGGGGTCTTCAGGCCGATCTCGCCGAAGGGGATGGCGGGAAAGCCGGGGATACCCGTATCAGCGCCGGGCTTTAAGGCGAACCGGCCCTCGGAGTCCCGCACCAGCCGGGGGTCGCTGCTCTGGAGGACGAGGTTATTACTGATCGTGTTATTTCGCGGATGTTTGCCGGAGAAGTAGTCGGCAAACCCAGGGTAGCGCTGGGTCCACAGCGGCGTCTGCCAGCCGACGGCCTCGAAGCGCTTGCGGAAAAGGTCGACCCGATGCTCTGTGACGCTGGTGGTCTCGATGTCCTTCGGGCAGTCGATGAGCAGGTTATGCTCCACCACCACATCGCTGCTGTTATTGAGCATGATGCAGTGGCTGTGGCCCTTGCCGCTCTGACCGGCCTTGTAGAAAACGTTGCCGTAAATGGTGGTGCCGTCGCCTGCATAGTCGTCGAGGTAAAGTGCGAAGCTCAAGTTTGCCGGGGCCAGGTCGTGCCAGTAGTTCCAGCGCAGGATGTTGCCGCGCTCGGAGGGGTCGCGCCCCATGTAGAAGGCGCCCATGTCGTCGCAGTCCATCACCACCCGGAATATCTCGTTAAGCTCGATGAGGTGGTCGTTGCCATGGAGGAGTATCGCGACCGCAGGCGCCTCGTGAATCTTGCAATTGGCGATGCGATTGCCAACGCCGTTGATGTTGACTGCGCCCCGATAAGTGCGGTCCCAGCGGTTAAAGTCGTGAATGTCGCAGTCCTCCACCGAGTTCCCCGCCGGGATGAGGGCCTTGCGATCACCGCCACCGAGGGAGACGCCCCCGGCGCCAATGTTGTAGATGCGGCAGTTGACCACGGCCTGATTGGTGCCGGCCTCGCGATTGAAGGTGGTGTTATCGTACATGTGCGCCTGCAAGGAGCCAAGGGCTCTAGACAGGGGCTGTCCGGTAAAGCCCAGCTGATAGTCCGGATCCGGGGTGATGCCTTTGCCGATACTCACCGCGACCATGCCCAGGTTGCGCAGGATGCCGTTCTGGATCCGATTGCCGGACCCGCGCTCGATGTAAACGCCCATGCCGCGGGAATTCTCAATGATCAGGCCGTCGAGGACCACGCCGGTGGCACCCTCGATCGCCACCAGGGGCTCCTCAAATACGGTGACTTCCAGTCGCTGCTTGGCCGGGGCGCTTCCCTGCCGGGGCTTCGGGGGCAAAAAATAGAGCCGCCCCGAGGCCCGGTCGGCCATAAACTCGCCGGGGACGTCGATCTCCTCCAGCAGGTTGGACGCCACCCAGCGATTCCAATCCCTGCCGGAGGCGAACCCGTACATGTGGGGCTGGACCGTGGTAAAGGTGCGTTTCTCGGCGTCAATGGACTTCACCTGCACCATGCCGTCGGCCCAGCCGACCGAGAACAGCCCGGATATCCACACCTCGTCAGCCTTGAGCCAGCGTAAGGGCCGCTCGCTGGTAAACGTGAAGACGCCGCCGCGGGTCGGCTTGTCGCCGTAGCGGGGCCTCGGGCCTTGGTCGAGAACCTTGCCAATGAGTTCGCCGGGCTGGCCTGCGTTGGGCCAGCGGGCCAGGGTCAGGGGCTCGTCGTCCACCACCAGTTCCAAGGGGGCGGGTACGTAAGGACGGTTAAACCCGCGTGGGCCGATCTTGCCCAGGTCGACCAAACCAAGGGCGCGCAGGTCGATCTGGCGCACCGCACCCCGCACCTCTGGCAGCATGCGATCCAGGATTGCGGAATCGGTAACCGGCTCGATCGCAGAAACGGGCACGGACTTGCTGCCACACAGTCGGACCTCGGCACCGGGCGCGGCGCGGTAGGTGGTGCCGGAATCGCGCTGGTCGAGGGTAAAGGTTTGGGTCAGCCTGTAGGTCCCGGCGGAGAGGACGACCTGATGCGGCCCCTGGCCGGCGGCGCGCACCGCATCGCGCGCCCGCTCCAAGGTGGCGAAGGGGCGGTCTGCCCCGCCAGTACCGTCATCGCTCCCGCCAGGGGAGACATGGAACTCGGCCGCTTGAGCAGCGGTGAGCAGGAACGTTGCGCAGACAAAAACGAGCAGCTTGGAGTGTACGTGGGGCAAACGCATAGACATCACTTGAGGTGCGGGCGGATTTGCCTGCAAATACTTTTTCACTCCGGACAGACGGCGGATGCATTCCCGTTTCTGGCGAGTGTTAACTCATCCGGCGTCGCAGTGCTGAAGCCCGCCCTCGAATATCGCCACACACGGGCACGAATGCCGCTCCCATCTCCAAAACCGCGGGCTGATAACACCGGCGGCGGTTTTTTGCGGTAAGCGGTAGCGTTGACCGCGCATCTTCCACCGCCCCGCAGAATGTGCGCAAGGGCAGCCAAGGAACGCCGCGCCTGCGAACCCGTGAACCGCTAGAGTCGGGGTCTCGCATGTTGGCCCAAGATTCCACCCTTCTCATCGGTTTCGCACCCGTCGCCTCGCATTCTTTGCCCGATCTCGATCTGCTGCGTAAATACGATCTGCCCGGCCCCCGATACACCTCCTACCCCACCGCGCCGCAATTTAAGGAAACCGTTCCGGCGGCCGACCTGCTCGCCGACTTGACGGAAGAGAGCCTCGATCCAACCAAACCCGTTTCGCTCTACTTTCACCTGCCCTTCTGCGAATCGCGCTGCTGGTTTTGCGGTTGCACCACGGTCATCACCCGCCGGCAGGACCTGGCCGACAACTACCTCGATACCCTGGAACGCGAGCTCGATTTAACCCTGCCCTATCTCAACCCTAGCCAGCCCGTCACCCAGCTCCACTTTGGCGGCGGCAGTCCCACCTTCCTCGCCCCCGAGGCCATCCGCCGCCTCGGCGAAATGATCCACACCCGCCACCGTCTCGCCCCCGATGCCGAGGTCAGCGTCGAGATCGACCCGCGCCGCCTCACTCCCGCCCAAGCCCGCGCCTACGCCGACCTCGGCTGCCGGCGCGCCTCGCTCGGCGTGCAGGATACCGACCCGCGGGTGCAATTGGCCATCCACCGCGTGCAACCCATCGAGCAGACCCGCGACGCCATCACCTGGCTGCGCGACGCCGGCTACACCTCCATCGGGGTCGATCTTATCTACGGCCTGCCTTACCAGACGCTCGATTCCTTCGCCCGCACCCTCGACGAGGTCATCGCGCTCAACCCCGACCGCCTGGCGGTTTTCAGCTATGCGCACGTGCCTTGGATCAAACCGGCGCAACGCATCCTCGAACGCGACAACGCCCTGCCCTCCGCCGAGATCAAGCTCCAGCTCTTTGTCCTCGCCCTGCGCCGCCTCACCGAGGCGGGCTACGTGCACATC
>JAPLTN010000044.1:0-43838 GCA_026398135.1 Verrucomicrobiota bacterium | reverse complement strand
TGCGCTCCGGTCGTTTGCAGCGCAATTTCCAAGGCTACAGCACCCGCGCCGGCGCCGCCATCCACGCCTTCGGCATGTCGTCCATTTCCCAGACCGCCGGCAGCTACCGGCAAAACACCCGCGACCTCGCGCTCTACGAAACCGCCGTCGCCGAAGGCCGCCTGCCCATCGAACGCGGACTCCTGCTGACGCCCGAGGATCGCCGCCGCCGCCAGATCATCATGGCCCTGATGTGCGAACGCCGACTTGATTTCGCGTCTCTCTCAAAGCGCCTCGGCCTCGACTTCGCCCAAACCTACGCCAGAGAACTCGATTCGCTTGTCGATCTCGTGGCCGACGGCCTGCTGGTGCGCAGCGAACGTGGTTTTGAGGTCACCCCGGCCGGCGTGCTCCTCATTCGCGTGATCGCCATGCGTTTCGACGCCTACCTCGCGCGCGGCACCAACCGTTTCTCGCGCACGGTGTGAAGCCTCGTGTCTTCACCTGTTTACGGGTGTAATCGAAAATGCCGGTGAACATGCGGGGGGGACGCGAAAAGAACTGATACTCCGGGACCTCCCTCCATTGATCAAAACCCACAGTGATGTTTGGTTTCGCCACTAGCCGTCTTCGCCGGCAGGCGGACTGCGGGTTGTCGCGAAATATGGCTATGGTCGCATAGATCACGTGAACGCGTCCCGCCACGCGAGTGACCGTATTACAACCCTGTTTATTTTCAATTTCATAATTATAATATAAATAAATAGTTACGTTATCATGTAGCTTGAAATCAGCCGCCTGCGCCGACATGGGCATGCGAAGAAACCTGATGGCGCAGCTGTCGCAATATATAGGTTATTTTGCCTCGCCGATCATTACAAGTAACGGCAGTTTGGACGGCGCAAAGAGTCATCGCGCCCCATTTTTAGATGAATCGTTGCCTCCACCCTATGCTCTTATCCCTAAAAATTCGTCTTATTTGGGGTTCCGCTGTTACCCGTGGAACTGAAACCAACGCAAAATACCCCAGCGTACATAAAAAGCCGGCATACTCCGTACAGATTTCAGAGGCCACCTAGTCGGGCGACAGCCCGCTCGAAGTGGAGAAGTTTAATCTCATTATCAACCGGCCCATCTGTGATAGGCACTTGCCGGAGGATACCGTTCTCAAACCGAACCGCGCCTGAAATGGCTTAGCCACAGCGAGCAAATGCCGGCATGCCGAGTCAGACCGGGCGTTTTACTTTAGCTGCAAGTAAAATATTGAAAGAAAATCGCTTACGCACCAAACCTGATCCGGTAGGCCACTGTTTCATCCTCAATACTTATTCAGTGGACTAAAAAGAAATACCCCATGCCCCCCCCATCCCGCGTCGGTCTGTTTGCAATTGGTCAAGACCCTGAACCCTCCCGGTTGAACTCGATGAAGAGTTTGCTCGGTGGCATCTTGTCCGCCTTGCTGGCATCTTCGCCCCTCTTTATTTCCACCGCTGCGGCGGAATCCCCGCCGGATCGCGTCTGGCAGGCGCAGTGGATAGGACCCGCCTTGGCGCCGAGCATCGAACTCGCCGACGCGGCTTGGATTTGGAGTGATGAAGCCGGGGTCGATCCCGCCCGAAACGCGAAACCGGGAAGCGTCTTCTTCCGCCGTGAGATTTTGCTTCCCGCAACCGCCAAAGTGGTTGCCGCCACCGCCCGGTTCTCAGCGGATAACCACTTCAAACTATTCGTGAACGGAGAAAGGGGCGGGGGGAGAGATGAGTGGGCTCGTCCGAAAACGATCCAGTTCGCGCCGTCACTGCGTCCGGGCCTTAACCGTATTCTTATACAAGCTGATAACGATGGTGAAACCACCAACGCGGCGGGGCTTATCGGTAAGATCCGCATCGAACTGAAAGGCGGTGCGGTGCAGGAAATCGCGACCGATGCGAACTGGGAAAGTGCCCCGACAATCGACTCCCCCGCTTGGAAGACGGTAAAAGTAATCGGAAAACAGGGCGTTGCTCCGTGGGGCGACCTTCAGGCGCCGGGTAATTCCGTCAAGGCGAGTGCGGTACCCGATGAGCCCAACCAGTGGAACTGCTATCGAAAAACCTTTAATCTGGCGAAGATACCGTCCACCGCGTTCGCCCGCATCGCGGTGGATTCAAAATACGGGCTTTGGGTCAACGGACGCATGGTCGTCCGCGAGAGGGGAAACCGATGGGAACGGGTTGATTATTCATCGCTCCGTACCGCCGAAAAATCAGGGGATTTGACCACCCGTTTGGCGCTGCTTGAGGAAGCCAAGACCTTGCCTTTTGGCGCTGTGCGGGATGAATATTCCCGCCGTCAGAACGTCCCTGTCGGTGTATCGTGGCTGGCGGAGGTTAGAGCTTGTGAGAAGGCCGTGCTTTCAAACCGTTCCGTATAAACCCATTGATAAATCATTTCGGATAGTACAAATGAAACGTTAACCCCTAAAAAGAAAACTATATGACAATCCAAAACCTGATAATGGCCATCGCTGCGCTGGGTGCTTTAGCCCAAGGAACTGTATGCGCGGAAACCACGCCCAAACCGGAGTTGAAAAATCCCATACGTTTTGAAATACAGGAGTTGAGGGAAATGCCCGTGATTGATAAGGACCATCCGGATGCCAAGGACATTAAATATGGGTTTGAGGGTGGTCAGGTGGTGAAGCTTGATGGCGTGTACTATATGTTTACGTCCGAAATGGCAGGGGATCCCTTCTGGGTCAAAATGCGTCTGGCGATCTGGATCCCCTATGCCGATTTATAATGACGCGGACAAGGTATGGGAATTGTTTCATGTCGCCTACGACAAGGGTGGGGCCACCGGTGGACGAATCTGGCGCGTTACGTCAACGGTTAAAGGCCCCTCCGGCATTGTCGGCCCCTACCAGGATGTGGGGATCATCCTTCAACCGGATGCGGAATCCCAGAAATGGGAGGGCAGGCAAGGCACCGCGTCGTTCTACCCCTACCGGGTTAAGGATCGTTGGGTCGCCTTTTATTGCAGTCATGGCGGAGCGCCGGGATGGCAGGTAGGGCTTGCGGAAGCCCCCGCATTGACAGGGCCTTGGAAGCGGCGTGGAGAAGGGAATCCGGTGCCCATTGAACCTGTTTTTAATGAGAATCCGATTGTTACACGTATCGGTGATATGTATGTCGCGGTTTACGACTCCGACATTGTTAATGCTCCTGCCGCCAAATACTATAAAGAAGCTACTTCGGTAGGATATACCACATCTACCGATGGCATTAATTGGGCGGCGGGCGGCCGAATCGTGGTTCAACCGCCAGGCGCTGCAAACTGGTCCGTGGATATTCGTACACCCTTGGGGTTTCACCCTCTTCTACACCGCTCAGAACAAGAGCAGGTTTTGGCCGGTGAGCATGATAAAACTGAAGATGATCAAGGAGCCCCAGTGACGTGAGTGGCTCATGCCTATGGCGCCATGCTTACGTCAATGTAAGAAATGGGGAAACGAAATGCATCACACCCAATAAAACGCAATTTTCTCTTCAGGTGAATAACTTCTGATTTTTCAGCTAACCGATATGCAGGACACACACACATGAAAAAAATAAAACTTATCAGTAACTCCAATTGGCTACTGGCTATCTATTCAGTCGCCATGCTGAATATTTGTATGCCCGCTAGAGCCGAGAACCCGCTCTTCACGAACATCTATACGGCGGATCCAGCCCCGCATGGAAATTTCGGTGACGGCAAGTTGTATGTCTATACAACTCATGATACAGACCATGGTGGTTATGGCGACATGTATGACTACCACGCGTATTCAACGACGAATCTCATCGACTGGATAGATCACGGTTCCGTATTGAATGTAACCGACTTCAAATGGACGCGTGGTAGTCGTGGGGCGGCATGGGATGGTGATTGTCAAAAAGGGCCCGATGGAAAATATTATTATTATGCACCCATTCAAGGACAGAATAAAATAGGGGTTGCGGTCAGTGACTCGCCCACCGGTCCCTTTGTGGATGCATTAGGTTATCCTCTGATTACCAAAAAAACACCAGGCGTCAAGCGGGCGGGTTTACTGGTAACCGCTAATGTCTTTTTTTACAAAGATGATCCTTACATGTTATTTGGACAGGACATCTTTTATGTGGTCAAACTTAAGCGAAACATGATCGAATTGGCGGATGATGCGGTCACCCAAATTGTAAAGCCGGAGAAGCCTTATTTCTGGGAAGGACCTTGGATTGATTATCACAACGGTGTATTCACTATGACTTGTGTTGTTAAAAATCAAGAAACCGGCCGCCCCGAGGCCGGAACTATTGATTACGCCACCTCCACAAATCCTTACGGCCCTTATGTGTATAAGGGCGTGGTTATGCAGAGAACGGGTTTGAATGAACAGATGGGGATCGCGCATTTTAATGATAAGCACTACTTTTTCTATCACATTGATGGTCCCCGTGGCGGCAAGAGGCGGTACACCTGCGTTGAAGAATTTAAGTACCTGCCAAATGGCGACATGCCAAAGATTGAACAGACAAAAAATGGTGTTGGCGGTGTCTGCACCATTAAGCATGACGCCTTCGGCAGATTTAAAGGGGATGACTATACCGGGTCCTCGCCCGGGATAAAGCAAAATTCTAGTAAAGAGGATGGCCCGAATATAATGTATGTTGAAAGCATGAAAAATAAAAGCTGGATCTCTTTTAAAAATTTCGATTTTGGCGCAGGTGCAGCTTCGTTCGAAATTGAAGTGGACTCTGCAGGCAAGGGCGGCCTGATCGAGTTAAGGATTGACTCGCCAGACGGTCAAATCATTGGCTCTACGACTGTTGGTAGCACGGACGGAGAGACTCGCTGGAAGAATCAGACGGGGCCGATAAAGAATGCCAGAGGCGTACATGATTTATACATGGTATTTAATGGCGACGAAGAACTTAATTTAAAAGTCAGGCATTTCCGGTTTAAGCGCAATGGGGCCAAATGAGATTTATATCGGCAATATTAAAGATAAAACCCAGGTTTGAAGGCATGGGGTTTGAGCCTGAATCATTCTCGCAGAGCTCCATGCGGGTTCTGCTGGGTGGTATCTCGTCCCTCTTGTTGTCACCCGCGCTTCTCCTTATTTCCACCGCATCGGCGGAATCTCCTTCGGATCGCGTCTGGCAGGCGCAGTGGATAGGACCCGCCCTGGCGCCGACTATCGACCTTGCCGACGCGGCTTGGATTTGGAGTGATGAAGCCGGGGTCGATCCCGCCCGTAAACGGTTCGATTATACCACTCTGCTTAACACTATAAAAACCCCGCGAGAACTGAAATGAAATCAATGTATAAAAGTAAATTAACCGCCCTCTGGCTTTGCGTCAGCGTGGCCTCGGCTGCCAATACGAACAACGCCAGCAAGGATAGCGTCTGGCTCACTGACGCGGCGGCGCAGGTGTTGACACCGAAGTCTGATCGCGTTGCGCCGATTGGCGTGCTGAGGCAGGAGGGGAAGGTTGATACCAGTGAGGCCATGCTGGCCCGGGATGGCAGGAGCTGTCGTCTCGTCTATGAGAAGGGTGGCGCTAAGCCCGTGGTGGTTTTGGATTTCGGGAAGCAGAGTGTGGGCGGTTATGCGGTATTCACGGTTACTGCGAAAACCGGAGTTCCGGTTGTCCGGCTGTCTTATGCGTGCCATCCGAACGGGACTGGCGAGACGGGCGATTTCACGCGCGAGACGAGCGCGCGCTACATGGGGCCGACAGTGGACCTGCCCGTGTTGCCAGGCAACGTCAACCGGCACGAAACCTACACCATTCCGCGCACGGGCACTTTCATTGCACCGCTGATCCAGGGTCAGGCGCGTTATGTGCGGGTGCAGCTGGACAGTCCGGATACAACGGTGGATATCGATTCGGTGGTGATGGTGAACAGCGAGGTCCATGACCGTTCGCCGCACGACGGCTTTTTCCTTAGCAGTAACGAGCAACTTAATCGCCTCTGGTATATCAGCACCTGGACTCTGCAGATCGCCTCGTTCCCGGATCACAATGCATGGAAAACCGTCGATGGCTGGCTGCTGCCGCGCAAATTGGAGCAGGCCGGTGACATCGGGCTGAGCGTGACCGGAAAGGAGTGGGGCGATGTTGCGGTTGAGACGTGTTTTGAGTTGAGAACCAATCTGCATCATGTTTCGGCGGCGGGGGTCGCGTTCCGCGCGCAGGATGCGCGCAATGCTTATATCGCCGAGTTCGCGCTGGATGGGACGTTCCGGTTGATTCAGCGAAAAGGCGGCGCGGACAAGGTACTGAGCGAGAAGAAACTTGCCGGGCCGCTGACGGATGGGGCCAGGTATAATCTGAAAATCGAGGCCAAAGGTAATCTTATTACCACGCGGCTGGATGGCGCGGTTGTTGATGAGACCCGTGACGAGGCGTTCCTGACCGGCCGGGTCGGGTTTTATACTGCTAAGGAGAAGTGGCCGCTGTTTGATTTCATCCGTGTTTCGGGCGAAAAAGGCAGTACGCTTCTGGAGGATGATTTTACCGGTGATCTGTCGAAGTGGCAGTTTGCAAGGACGCTCTCGTTTGTGGCGGACGGTGCCAAGCGTGACCGGTTGGTCTGGTCCGGTGACCTGTATTTTGCACAGAGGAATGTTTACTATGCGTTCTCCCAGCCGACGTACATGCGGGATTCGCTGAAGATGCTGGCGTTCAATCAGACGCCGGAAGGCTATGTGCAGGCCTGTCCATACCCGGAGAACAGTGTGCCGCCGGCGTCGGGGGATTATGGTCCATTTCCATCGGATGAATTTGCCGCCTGGCTGGTGCCTGTCGCCTGGGATCACCTGCTCTATACGGATGACGTTGCAACTTTGAAGGAGATATATCCGGCGTTGCAGCGTTTGCTCGGATATCTTGGCCGCAAGATCGGTGAAGACGGGTTGTTTGTACAAGAGCGCGCCACCTCGAAGCATGCCCGTAATCTTGGTCTTGGCGATGTGCGCAAGCGTGCTTTCATGAACGTTTTGTTGTGGGGTGTTTTTACCGACGGGGCTAGGATTGCGGCGCGGCTGGGGTATAAGGACGACGCTGCGGCGTCCCGGAAGAAGTCCGAGGTGATCAAGCGCGCGCTCTTTGAGCGGTTGTGGGATGAGAAGGCGGGCTATTTTTATGAGGCGGTGGAGACGCCCCGACTTGGTGCGGATGCAAACGCGCTGGCATTGTCCATGGGGTTGCTGACGTCCGGGCAGGCGGAGAGAGTTGTGCCACAGCTGCGGAAGACTGCGCATGGCAAGTTCCAGAGCCTGGCCAGTCGCGGCATGTTTGCTTACGGGCACGGGGAGCAGGGATTGAAGGCGATCGTAGAGCACAACTGGCTGAATCTGGTGGCCCCGGGCTGGAAGGGTGCGGCAACGACGACAGAGTGCATGGCGATGATAAGCCGCGGATGGGGCGATGAGTCGCATCCGGATACGGCGATTGCTTATCATTTCAGTGCATACGTACTGGGCGTGCTTCCGCTGGAGCCCGGGTTCAGTAAATTCCAGGTCAAGCCGCTACCACTCTATGATGTGAGCTGGGCTAAAGGGCTGGTGCCTACACCGCATGGAGTGATTGCGTCCAGTTGGGAAAAGAAGGGGACCACGCTTCTGCTGAAGCTGACCGTGCCTGCCGGCACGTGTGCGGATGTGGTGCTGCCGAAGGGCGAAACCGTTCTTGTCAATGGCAAGCCTGGCAAGCTACTCGGGCTTGATAAGGGGACGTATGAGATTGAAGTGCGCGGTCTAGAGGCCAGCGAGAAGGTTAGCGTAATTCAGTCGGAGGAGAAGAAGGTGGGAAAGATAACGTTTTCGGCTTCTTCCTCGCATGAAGAAGGCGGCTGGAGTGTGGCGAATCTGATGGCTGCTGAATCGGACTTGAGGAAAAAGGGGTACAGTTCTGCGGCGCATGACGGGGCTGCAGGGAAGGAGTGGGTTGAGATCGATCTTGGCGAGGAGGCAACGCTCAATGGGATTGTGCTTGTTCCCCGCGGTGATACAAAGACCAAGGGCGGAGGGGTAGCCGGGTTTCCTCGCGATTTTACGGTGCAGATAGGGACGGATCGGGAGCAGTATACGACGGTGGCGGCGTTTACCAATTGTCCGGCGCCGGATGCCAAGGGGCTGAGTGTGGACCTGTATACGGTGATCGGTTATCCGAAAGTGAGGTTTATCAAGATCAACGTGACACGTCTTGGTGAACCGTCTGCGGATGAAACAGGAGTGTACCGGTTGCAGCTGGAACGCGTGAAGGTTTTGCGACCCTAGTCGGTCGCTTGACCCCAAACCCTGTTAAAGACCTGAAACTTTCATAAAATATAAAACTGCTATGATTCATAAAAAAACTTATCGGATAATCTGTACGCTCCTGATGGCGGCCTTGATGGCCGCGCCGGTGCAGGCTGAAAACACCGCATCCGGCGAGATGAACCTGTTCGCCCGGAAATACACCGGGCAAAGAACGGATTTCACCGGGAACGCGGGCTTTCAGTTTACTCCGACGGAGGCGCTTTCCGTGACGGCACTGGGCCGGTCGGTCAGTGGCGGTGCGCTCCAGCGGGTTCATCCGGTGACGCTCTGGGATTCCGCCGCGGAAAAGCCGCTGGCGCGGGTGATGGTTTCGCCCGGTTCCAAGGTTGATGAGCGGGGTTTTGCCTTTGAACGTCTCCCCGTTCCCTTGAAGCTTGAACAAGGCCGAAGCTATCGCCTCACCTCGGGCGAGGAGGCTGGTGGCGACCCGATGATGGAAATCGGCGATATCCGTGCGCATCTGGCGGTGGCCGACGTGGGGCCTGGCGTGTACTCCGAGGGCGATGCCTATCCCAAACGAACTTATGGCCTCGCCAAGCAAGGTTACGGCCTGCCGACTTTGTATTTTGACACGACAGGTCTGGCACCGGAGTTACTCAAGGTCGGCCCCCGACCGCCGAAACCATTCATTCGCGAACTGACGACCGGCTACCTGCTGCAATACTCGTTTATGTCACCCCGGCCGTATTGCTGGGGTGATGAAAAAACGGTGATGCTTTCCGGCTGGGAAGTCGATAAGAGCGGTGGCCATTACGAATATCAGCCGTCAGGCATCTCCGCAGGCTTTGCCTTCCACAGCGACTGGTTCAAGCTGGTGGATACCAGCAGCCACGGCGCCATCACGCTCAAACACAAGGTTGCCCGGCAGACCGAAGGCTCCGTCACCTTTGAGTTTCGCTTCAAGCTGCCGACGGCGATGGAGGGCGCATGCTGGCAATTGCGTGATCTCGAACAAGCCGGCGTGAGCCTGGTGACCAAGGGTGGCAACCTGTGCTGGGAAACCGGGAAAGTGCTGATGCCTTTCGAGACCAATCGCGACTACGGCGTGAAGGTTGTTGCCGATATTGACTCAAAAAAAGCTGACGTGTTCGTGGATGGCGAATTGAAAGCAAGCGGTCTGCCATTTGTTAATCCGATCAAGAGCATTGACTATGTACTGGTGAAAACCGGCGATGCGGCAACGGGCGAGGTGTTCCTTAATCCGGTCAACCTTTACAAAGGCTACACCGTCAACGAGACCTTTGTGACGTCTGGCGTTGGCAAGGTGCCAGCCGACTGGGAAGTCAAAGACGGTGCCGTGCAGGCTTTCGAATGTGCTACAAAGCCCGATATTTTCAGCCTCAAAGTTTCAGGCCAGGCCATCCGAAAAATAGCGGCTTGGAACAAAAAGAGGGTGTGGGGGTGAATCTGGGTGGCGTAGCTCTTGAGCGGATCGCACCCTACCGCTCGAACTTCTGGTATATGGCAAAAGTCATCGCCGATCCCAAATCCAGGACAGCAGAGGTTTATATCAATGGCAAACCATTGCCTGAAAAGATCGCGTTCCCGAAGCCGGAGGAATTCATCCGCTTTGCAGGGAATATCTGGGTTGATGATGCGCAGGTCTATCCGTGGCGTGATTATCCGGCGGATTATGTTCCGGAGCCGAAGCCTGTTGCCGCCTCCCACATCCTGGGCGTGCAAAGTTGCAACCTGTGGCGCGAAGGCACGTCGTATGCCGGGTGGGATTATGTTTATCCCTATGCGGAAAAGCGGAAACCCTACCTGGGCTGGTATGATGAAGGGAACCCGGAGGTGACGGATTGGGAAATCAAATGGCAGGTGGAACATGGCATCGGGTTCGAGTTGCACTGCTGGTACCGGCCGAATAACGCGATCAACAACCCGATCAAGGACGGCGTGCTGGATCAGGGCATCATCAAAGGTCTGTTCAATGCCCGCTACAGCCACCTGAAAAAATTCGCAATAATGATTACCAATGACGGTGCCTGCGAAACCAATCCAAAGGACTGGCGGGAAAACATGATTCCTTACATGATCGAGTATTTCTTCAAGGACCCCCGTTACATGAAGATTGACGGCAAACCGGTGCTTTCGATTTACCATCTTAAGAATCTCCAGCGGATGTTTGGTGGCACTGACGGTGCGCGCCAGGCGATTCAAACGCTGCGTGATGAGGTGGCAAAGGCGGGCTTCCCTGGTCTGGTATTGTTGATGGAATTGCGACGTGCAGATCGCAATGCGATGAAGGCCATGAAGTCGATTGGCGTGGACTACTGCTATGCGTATACGTGGGGAACGCCGGATGCGAATACCCAGCGGAAAAACAACATCGCACAGCGCGAGGCGGGGGTCGCGGAGAAGTTCGGCGTCCTGCCGAGTATCTCCATGGGCTGGAGTCGCCAGCCCTGGGGCGCGAGTGGTGGCGGTTTTGCGACCATAGCCGATTACCAAACCTTGCTGCAATGGACGCGGGATGAACTCATGCCTTCGCATCCAACTGATTCGCTGGGGCGCAAGATCGTGATGCTGCCCAACTGGAATGAGTTTGGGGAAGGGCACTTCCTCATGCCCTCCACGTTGGCCGGCTTCGGGTACCTGGATGCCATGCGCGAGGTCTTTACCCCAGGAGGGGCGCACGAGGATGTTAAGCCAACCGACGCGCAGAAGCGCCGCTTAAACGTGTTGTATCCGAGGGAATAAGGAGTGAAACAGATGATGAAAAACGTAATCGGAGTGAAGAGGTAGGATCGGGGAGTTACGGCTTCGGTTCAACCTAGAGTAATTGATCAGGAATAATAATAAAAAGAGAAATGCTATTATGAGAAAGACTAACATGAACAGACACATATCTATTATCTTCGCAGCCATGCTGCTGGCACCGCTGGCAGCGCTGCACGCTGCCGAACCGACCACGACTCAGCAAATAGATCAGAACTCTATCACCCCCCTAGTCACCGCCGACTACCCCGTGCAGCCGGTGCCCTTCACCGCCGTTAAAATCATCGGCGGATTCTGGCAGCCGCGCCAGGAGATCAACCGCGCCGTCACCCTACCCTATGCCTTCCAGCAGAGCACAAAGCGCATCAAGAACTTCGATCTCGCTACTGAGGTGATGAAACGCCGTGCCGCTGGCGAGACTTCCTTCAAGCACAATCCGCCCACTGACTATCCCTTCGATGATTCAGACTTATTTAAGGCCATCGAGGGCGCGTCTTTCGCCATGAGCGTGAAGCCGGATCCGGCTCTCGACCAGCGCCTCGACGGCTACATCGCCCGCATCGCCGCCGCCCAGGAACCCGATGGTTACCTCTACACTTGGCGCACTATGCATCCGGATTCGCCGGCCCACGACTGGATAGGCAAAAAACGTTGGGAAAAGGAACCGGAACTCAGTCACGAACTCTACAACCTCGGCCACCTCTACGAGGCCGGTACTGCCCATTTCCAAGCCACCGGCAAGCGTACCCTGTTGGACATCTGCCTGAAGAGCGCCGAACTCCTGCAGAAGGATTTCGGCAGCCATGAGCTGAAAATCGCTCCCGGCCACCAGGTCATTGAGATGGGTTTAGCCAAGCTCTACCGGATCACCGGCGACAAGCGCTGGATTGACTTGGCGAAGTACTTCCTCGACGTGCGTGGCCCCGGCCAGAGCGACTACAACCAGCGCCACCAGAAAGTGGTCGACCCAGCCGAGGCGCGCTACAGTCACCTCTGGGCCAGCGGCGACTACAACCAGCGCCACCAGAAAGTGGTCGACCAGCGAACAGCAGTGGGCCATGCGGTACGCGCCAACTACATGTATTCCGGCATGGTCGACGTGGCGGCGCTCACCGGCGATCAGAGCTACCTCACTGCCATCACCGCCATCTGGGAGAACGCCGTCGGCCGCAAGATGCACCTCACCGGCGGCGTCGGCGCCCGCGCTAGGACCGAGTCCTACGGCAATGACTACGAACTGCCCCACAACTGTTACAACGAGACCTGCGCCGCCATCGCCTTCATGATGTGGAATCACCGCATGTTCCTGATGACAGGCGATGGAAAGTACATGGATGTATTTGAACGCACGCTGCATAACGGCTTCCTGAGCGGCGTATCCCTGAGCGGCGACCGCTTCTTCTACCCCAATCCCCTGGAATACGACGGCAAGGCGAAGAACAACCACGGCAAAGCCGGCCGCGCGGCCTGGTTCGGCTGCGCCTGCTGTCCGCCCAATGTGCTGCGCACCATGGCGGCACTCACCGAGTACTTCTGCGCGGTGCGCGATGATCGCCTGTATGTGAACCTCTATGCCCAAAGCGAAGCGGAGGCCACGGTGCAAGGCGTGAAGGTCGCCATCACCCAGACCACGGAATATCCGTGGAATGGCGCGGTGCGCCTGATGGTCAATCCTGCGCAGGCAGCCACCTTTACCCTTGCCCTGCGCATTCCCGGCTGGGTCCAGGGCCGGCCAGTGCCGAGCGATCTCTATACCTACGATGATGCCACGCCCGCCGCCTGGTCGGTCTCGGTCGACAGCATCAAGGTCGACGTGAAACCTGAGTCCGGCTACGTGCTGCTGAAGCGGGAATGGAAGCCGGGGTCCGTGGTCACCCTGGACCTGCCGATGCCCGTGCGCCGGGTCAACGGCAATCCCGCCATCGTCGCCACGCGCAATCAGGTGGCCCTGGAGCGCGGCCCGGTCGTCTACTGCCTGGAGGGTGTCGACCACCCCGACCTGTCGCTGTTCGAAACCTGGCTGCCGGACGATGCGCGCATCGAAGCGGTGCCACGCCCAGATCTGCTGGAGGGCGTCACGGTGCTGACTATCACCGCCCAGCGGGCGGAACGTGCGACGGACGGCGCCACCACCGGCACGCCGGTGACGCTCACCGCCATCCCCTATTTCGCCTGGAACAACCGCGGCCTGTCGCCCATGCGCACCTGGTTCCCCCGCAACGCCGAAGGTCTCCGTCCGCGACCCCTGCCCACCATCGCCGCGCAGAGCAAGGTGTCGGTGTCCTTCACCCGCGGGGGCGAGATGGATCCGCAACGGCTCAACGACCAGCTGCTACCCCTGAACGCCACCGACGGCTTCGCCACGGCCTTCGACTTTTGGCCTCACAAGGGCACGGCGGAATGGATGCAGTACGACTTCAAGCAGCCCGAAAAGGTATCTGAAGTGTCCATCATGTGGTTTGACGACACCGGCCGAGGCCAGTGCAGGGTGCCTGCATCCTGGTCGCTCTCCTACAAGGCCGCGGACGGCTCCTGGAAACCGGTGGAGGGCGCTTCGGGTTATCCCTCCAGCAGGGACGCCCTGCATCGCGTCACCTTCACCCCGGTGACCACGTCCGCCCTGCGCATCGAGATCCAACTCCAGCAGGGCTGGTCGACGGGCGCGTTCGAGTGGATGGTGAAGTAGGTAGACCATTCGTGGTTCTGCCTCATCAGACAAACACAAAATTAGGACAGGCACTTTTCACATCTAAGAACTGAATTTCTGGCTTAAAAAATTGACTGTCCTAGATTTCAATCGCTTGTTAAAAAAATATAAAGGAACCTGTATGATATTCAAAAAAATGATAGTTACAATCGCAGTGCTGGGCACTGTGGCCCACGGGATTGTTTGCGCGAAAAGCACAACCAACAATGAGTTGAAACCTGCCGTTCGCTTTGAAATACAGGAGTTGATGGCAACACCGGTCATTGACGCGGATCATTCGGATTGCAAGGATAACAAATACGGTTTTGAGGGTGGAATGGTGGTGAAGGTCGATGGCGTGTACCATCTATTCACGGCCGAGATGGTTGGGGAGCCCTTCTGGGTTAAAATGCGTCTGGCCCACTGGAGCAGCCTGGACGGAATTAAGTGGGAGCGGAAATCGACGATTAAGGAAACCTCCGGCAAATCGCGAGCCGAAACGGGCTTGCCCTACGAGTCTTTATGGGCACCCATGCCGATTTACAATGAGGCTGACAAACGATGGGAATTGTTTTATACCGCCTACGACAAGGGAGGGGCCACCGGCGGACGAAGCTGGCGCGCCACCTCAACGATTCAAGGCCGTGCCGGCATCACTGGCCCTTACAAAGACTTTGGGATCATCCTGCAGCCGGATGCGGATTCACAGAAGTGGGAAGGTTGGCAAGGCACCCCTTCGTTCTTCCCCTATCAAGTTAATGATCGCTGGTTCGCATTTTATTGCAGTCATGGTGGGAAGCCTGGGTGGCAAGTCGGACTTGCGGAAGCCCCGACCTTGACGGGGCCTTGGAAGCGGCGTGTAGAAGGTAATCCGCTGCCCATTGAACCTGTTTTTAATGAGAATCCGATTGTTACACGTATCGGCGATTTGTATGTCGCCGTTTACGACTCCGACATTGTTAATGCTCCTGCCGCCAAATACTATAAAGAAACTACTTCGGTAGGATATACCACATCTACCGATGGCATCCATTGGTCGAAGGGGGGCCGAATCGTTGTTCAACCACCAGGCCCCGCAAACTGGTCCGTCGATATTCGTACACCGTTGGGACTTATTGATGAAGGTAACGATACATTCACCCTATTCTACACCGCTGAGAACAAGAAAAGATTTTGGCCGGTAAGCATGATAAAATTGAAGATGGTCAAGGAACCCCAGTGACGTGAGTTCGCAGCAAATCAGGGACAGTAACTGTCAGTCGGCATGAAAATGGGGTCGGGCCGTTACATGGATACAAACCCAGAGCGTAATACCAAAACCCTGAACAAACTAGACTTATTTCAACGCAGAGCCGCCAAGCCGCTAAGTGCGCAAAGATTAGGAAAAGAAGGGCTTTTGCCTTATCTCTGCGCCTTTGAGCCTCTGCGTTAAAGTCTGAAAGCAAGCGGTAGTTGGTATAAACGTGAAATTCCGGTCTAACGTATATAGCGCCCCGACCCCGTTTGACCGACCCCCGCCACGATTTATATACCGACTAAATACCAATTACTCTCCACCTTGCCCGCAATGAGACGAAAATGAACTCCTAACGCGGAAACCCCTCTTTACCACCCACCCGTCCGTATCATTCCTTTATCATGAAAAAACAAATCATCGCTATTCTCCTCACCTTCCTGCCCGCCGCGGCAGGTCTAGCCGCCCCGGTTCATCTGGTGGACGAAGCCCCGGTGGAAATCCGCACTGTCGCCCCCGGGGTTTTCCTGGTCGATTTCGGCCGGGTGGCCTTTGGCAATCTCCGTCTGATGCCCCCGGCGGGTGCCTCTCAGGAAATCAAAGTCCATCTGGGCGAAGCTTTTACCCAAGGCCGGATCAACCGTAAGCCCCCCGGCTCGGTGCGTTACGCCAGCATCCCCCTGGTACTCGACGGGGCAAAACCCTTGGTCGCCGCACCGTTGGCGGATGCCCGTAATACCAAACAACCTGCCGCCGTTCTTACCCCGGCGGAGTGGGGCGTGGTTTTGCCGTTCCGATGGGTGGAAATCGAAGGCTGGCCGGGCGAACTCCAGGCCGAAAACCTGCGCCGCCAGGCCGCCTACGCCAGCACCTGGGATGATCACGCCAGTGCCTTCACCAGCTCCGACGAGATGCTGAACCGGATTTGGGAGCTTTGCCGTTACTCCATCAAGGCCACCACGTTCGCCGGTATCTACGTCGATGGCGACCGCGAGCGCATCCCCTACGAGGCCGATGCCTACCTCAACCAGCTCAGCCATTACGCGACCGACAACGATATCCAAATGGCGCGAGACACGTACGACCACCTGATGAAGCGCCCGACCTGGCCCACCGAATGGGCTTCACACATGATATTCATGGCTCACGCCGACTACCTGCATACCGGCGACACCGCCTGGCTGGCCCCGCGTTATCCCAAACTCAAAACTAAACTCCGTCTCGACCAGGCCCGGGCCGACGGCCTGCTCGTCAGCACCCCCGCCCAGATTAAGCGCAACGATATCGTGGACTGGCCCACCGGCGAACGCGACGGGTATGTTTTTACGCCGGTCAACACCGTGGTGAACGCGTTTCACCTGCGGGCGCTCCAACTCATGGCGGAGTTGGCCAAGGCCCTTAATCACACCGACGATGCCGCCGCCTACGCGGCCGAGGCCGACCGCGCCCGGCTCGCGTTCCAGGCTGTGCTCTTCGACCCGGCCAAGGGTCTTTACCGCGACGGCGAAGGCACCGACCACACCTCGCAACACGCCAACCTCTTCCCCCTCGCTTTTGGCTTGGTTCCCCCGGAGCACCAGGCGCAGGTCACGAACTGGGTCGCCGCGCGCGGCATGCGCTGCTCGGTTTATGCCGCCCAATATCTTCTAGAGGGGCTTTTCGACCACGGCGCGGCCACCCAAGCCCTCGAACTGATCACCGCCCCGGGAAACCGGAGTTGGAGACACATGGTGGACAGCGGGACCACGATCACTTGGGAAGCCTGGGATCAAAAGTATAAATCCAACCAAGACTGGAACCATGCCTGGGGGGCGGCTCCGGCCAATATCATCCCGCGCAAAGTGATGGGCGTGGAGCCGCTCCATCCCGGCTATAGCCGGATCAAAATTGCACCCAAGCCCGGCACCTTGACCTGGGCGCGGGCAAAGGTGCCCACCCCCAAGGGACCCGTATTGGTTGAGTTTAAAACCGCGCCGGACTTCGCCCTGACGGTTGAAATCCCAGCGGGCATGACCGCAGTGCTCAGCCTGCCGTTGCCTGCTTCCGCTGCGCCCGGAAACGCCCGCTTGGTATGCAACGGCAAGCCGCTGCCCGCCACCGCCAAGGACGGTCGTCTGCTGGCCGACCAACCGGTCGGTCCGGGGCGCTATGAAATCAAGGCAGTCGCCCGCTAATTTTGCCGCACGTCCCCCATGAGCTATAACAAGTTTAACTGCCTCGCTCTCGCCGGCCTCCTCGGCCTGCTGGCCGACGCCCATACAAAGCGTCGGATCGAACCAAGTCCATTCAGCCGTAAAAGATCGCACGGAGCGCAACTCACAATTCCTGTATTTCTACGCGTATGCAGCGTTCTTTCTCGGCCACGCTTGGTGCTTCGAACTGAAAAATCGGGTGAATGTAATTTAAGATGAATAAATCCCTGATCCTAATTCTCAGCCTAATCGGCATGGCCGCGCTCCAATTACCTCTCCGGGCGGGGACGGGCCAGCTGGTGGATGACTTGCATAAAGCGGCGCTACCGGTTTTTGATACTATCAAAGCAACCGGCGACAAACCTGCCACCGCAATGGCCGCTCCCGTCACTCAGGCACCAAAACCGGGCCAGCCCGAACGCAACCCGACCGATTCGTGGAATGATGCTCCATTTTGGAGTTCACAACTGATGAAAAACGAGCCGATCCTATTTATACAGGAAGAAGGCAGTCCCTGCGCCACGGGAAAACTCCTTTTTATACCCGCTTCGCAGCCGTTGCTTACCCAACCGGACCTGGTGCAGAAATATGAAGCTGGAAAAGATTATAAATGGACGCCCGGAACCGCGACGATCGAGCTGACCCCAGGTTCCCGCATTCCCTTTAAAACCGCGGCGGAAATGAAACCGGCGAAGGGCGGCATGGGTGGCCGACTTTGGTCCGAAGGGCATTTTTTCCACGATTTACAGGTGCAAGCGACCTATCCGCACTCGGACGTTTGGACGTGGCAACCGCCGAGCGGCAGCCCGTCGCTCACACGCAGCTTGGTAAAGTTAAAGGAGCGGAAGGGCCTGCGCATCGTGGCGCTGGGTGACAGCATCACTGAGGGTTATAACGCGTCCGGATTTAGCAAAGTCAACGTGCCACCTTACCAGCCCTGCTATGCGCAATTGGTGGCGAACATCTTGCAGCAGCGCTTTGGATCCCCGGTGACGCTGCTCAACCTGGGCGTGGCTGGCACGCGGGCCGACAATGGTCTCACTAAAATCACCCGCCTAACCGAAGCTAATCCCGATCTGGTCCTGATCGCCTACGGCATGAATCACCAGGAAGCGGGCCCGCAATTCGAGGCGGGCTTGCGCGCCCTGTTAACCGCCGTCCAGCAGGCCGCTCCGGAGGCGGATGTCGTCTTGGTATCGCCCATGACCCAGGCTCCCGCGCAGGGAAAGGTCGCCCCGAAATATTTTGATTATCGTGATGCCCTGCAGAATCTGACTTCGCCAAAGGTGGCGCTGGCGGATGTAACGACCCCGTTTGCCGAATTACTCAAGCGGAAGCAATTTTCGGATCTGAGCGGCAATAACTATAATCACCCAAATGATTTCACACATCGACTGTATGCCCAAGTCATTTGCCAGTTATTCCAGGCCGGAAACTAAATGCTCCACGCCCTGTGCAGCGCCGCCGCGATGAACTTCCAGAAGCTCCTGGGCTTCTTTTGGGCCTTTTTGTTCCGCCTGCTTTTATCGCTTATCCCGGCTCGTTCCCCGGCTTCTTCACCCTGCTTTGCCTGAAATGGCGTTTTTTAAGGACCGACTTTTTTACCGCCTACGCACCAGACCGAGCGTCGAGCAACGACCTCAGCACCCGGCCAAATTCGGACAGATCAAAGGGCTTTTCCATGACGTGCTCCTGGCCCAGGGCCTTGAGCGCGTCCTTAATATTGGCGTTCATGTTGCCCGTGATAATCAGCACCGGCACTTCCGGCCAGCGCTCACGCAAGACCTTGACCACTTCCATGCCGCCGAGCCGCGGCATGTTAAGATCCAGCACCACGATATCCCAATGGCCCTTGGCCGCGAGAATGGCCTCGATTGCCTCCGATCCGTCGAGCGCGGCCTTCACTTGGTAGCCCGCGTTTTTAAGTACCGAGCCGAGGATGTCCTGGATCGACGATTCATCCTCGACCAGCAACACACTCTCCGTGCCGGGGGGCAACTGGATCGGTCCCGGATGGACCCCAACGGCGAAGCGTTCCTCCGCCCTCGCCTTTAGCGGCAGATACACATGGAAAACGGTGCCCTCGCCCGGTGTGCTTTCCAGGTCGATCACGCCTTGGTGGTTGGCCACGATGCCATAGACCACGGCCAGTCCCAGCCCGGTGCCGCCATGCTCCTGCTTGGTGGTGAAAAACGGCTCAAAGATGCGCGTGCGCACTTCCGGCACCATGCCGATGCCGGTATCTGCGACCCGGATATGCACGTAGTCCTGGGTCGGGTCCACCTTGAGCGCCGCGATTTCCTGTCCGGTAATCCGTCCGGTGGCGATGGTCAGCGTGCCGCCTGCGGGCATGGCATCACGCGCGTTTACGCAGAGATTGAGCAACACCTGGCGGATCTGGTCTGGATCGGCCGCGAAGGCTTCGATGGAGTCGTCCAATTCCCGGCGCAGCTCGACGTCGCGCGGAAAGGTTTCCTTAAACATCTCGGTAAGCTCGTCCACCATCGTGTTGATCTGCACCGCCCGGTAAGACACCTCGCTCTTGCGGCTGAACGACAGGATCTGGCTGACCAGCGAGGTCGCGCGCAACGCCGCCGAGTGCACCGCCCCGAGATAACGATCCAGACGGGCATCGCCCGGCGGCAGCTCACGGGATAGCTCGGTGAAGCCGCGAATGATGGAAATGATGTTGTTAAAGTCGTGCGCGATTCCGCCCGCCAGCGTGCCGAGGCTCTCCATTTTCTGGGCCTGGCGCAACCGGTCCTCCAGACCCTTGCGCTCGGTGATATCCTCGCGCAGGCAGAGCAGATACGTGATCTCGTCGAGGTGGTTGCGGATCGGCGAGACCTGCACCAGTTCCCACACCTCGCTACCGTCCTTGCGCCGCGAGCAAAGTTCGCCGGACCACTTGTGGCCGGAAGCGACCAAGGTGCAAAAGTGCCGGTAGGCGGCCTCGCTGGGATGCCCCTCGCGCAGCAAGGGGATCTGGCGCTCAAAAATCTCCTCCAGGGTGTAGCCGGTGACTTCGCTGAATCGCGAGTTTACATACTGCGGCGTGCCGCCCGGAGTGGTGAGCACGATGGAGACCGGCGCTTGTTCGACCGCCTGCGCCAGCTTGCGAAAATGTTCCTCCGCCAGCCGGTGTTTGGTGACATCGCGGCCGATGGATCGCACCGCGCGTAACTCGCCCTCGGCATCGCGCACCGCCGTCTCTTCCCATGCGATCCAGCGCCAGCCCTGCGCGGTCTGCCAGCGATGATCACGCGAAATATGGAAGGGCGGGCGGGCCAGTCGCGCGCCCGACTCCGTCCACTCGCGCATGTCCTCCGGGTGCAGCAAAGCCGAGAAATCGTGCCCGACCCACGTCGGCCCGGGTTGCCCAAACTTGCGCGCAAAGGCCCGGTTTACCTCTAACACGCGATTGCTGCGCGGTTCATACAATACCGCCAGCTCCAGGCTGTCGGCCCAAGAGACGAGCTCCGAGACCGGCGAGAGCGAAAGGGTGTGGGGAACGGAATTCATGCGGGTTCGACGAGCCGGTCGCGTCAAACCATGCCACTCAACATGCTGGGCAGTCGAGCCATGGTATTCTCGATCGCGGCCTGCGCCAGGGATGCCTCGCGCTCGTTCTCGTTGAACAAAATCCCCCAGCCTTCGACCTGCATCCAGGCACCGGCTTCCATCTCGGGCAGACGCTCAAAGCCGCTGGCGATACCGGCCTTGCGCACCACCAGATCGGCCACCTGCACGGCGGCGGCGAAGATGCGATGATCCCCCGCCAGCGAGGGATGCGCATGGTTGCGGATCGCCTCCACGATTTCGGGGGCAAGCTGGTGTTTCTCCAAATAATATCCGCCGATCGCCGCGTGGTCCCAACCAACCAGTTCTCGCTCGACCGCGCACACTGCCTCGGGGTCTTGATGATTTAGCCCCACGATCCGCTCAAACTCATGCGGCCAAGCCGTGGCCAGCACCACTTTACCCACGTTGTGCAACAGGCCGATAATGTAGTCGGTATCGTCATCCACCAGCAGGTTGGTGGTCGCCAGAATCTCCCGCGTCATAATCGCCGTGCCGATGGAGTGCTGCCACATCTCGCGCCAGGGTAATTTGAGCGCGCTGGGGCTGATTTTCTCCATGTCCTCGATCACCGGAGTGGCCATCGAAAGCTCGCGAATCTGCCGCAAACCCAGGTAAAGCACCGCCTCCTCGATGTTGTTAACCTTCGCACTGAGACCGAAATACACACTATTCACCATGCGCAGCAAACGCGAGGTCAGGGACGGGTCGCGACGGATGATCTCGGCGATTTGCGAGGTGTAACTCTGCTCCGAATTCACCAATCCCGCCAGCTTGCGGTTAATACTCTGGAGCGACGCGAGCTTGGGGCAGCGTTCGATGCGTTGTCGGATCTCATCGTCCAAATACGGTCCGGCGGACGGGGAAGTGCTCATGACTGGATGCGGGGAAATTGCGGTTTGCACACTGCAAGTGTCTTCGGCACATAGCGCCCAAGGTTTAGCTCTGGTTGCCACTATTTCCCGATTACCCGCCTGCCCATCGCCTAGGGACTATTCCCCAGCAGGCTAAATTCCCTGCAAACTCAGCCGATAACCATGGGTGTTGGCCACGTTTTCCGCCTCTGGCCTGCCCGCCGTAAAACAAATAAACGCTTTAATCACAAATACCTGTGCCCGTTAAAACACTCCCATGAACATCCCCTCCTCCATCTCCGCGAATCTCATGGCCGACCAAAGCCCCGTCGGCGCCGGCGCCCGCCAAGAATATGCCGTCTCGGTGGCGGTGAAAGTGCAGGACCACATTAAACAGGAGGGGGCCGCGATCACCCAGTTGATCGAGTCCGCCCCGGTTCCAGCCGAAACCAGCGAAACCGTCGGCAGCCACCTCAACGCCGTGGCCTGACCTTAACGCCAGCGCCTAAGTCGGCGCAGATCCCAGCGCGCCACCGCCGCCTCCGCGACAAGCACCAGCGCCAGCGCGCCCAGCCACCACACGCGCAAACTCCGCACCTCGCTGCGGCGCGGAGCCCGCCAGATCGCGCCCAGATCCAATCGCTCACCGCCCCCGCTCCGCGTGGCCAGTTGACGCAGGGCCTTCACCGCCCCCCGGTCAAAAGCCCACTCCGCCGTGCCCGCCACCCCTACCGGGCCAAAGGCCAGCGCCGTCGCACCCACCCGCACCACCCCGCGCACCGCTTGCTCCGGCTCCAAGGCTGCGCTGGCCCGAAAACGGCCTGGCTCGATCTTTTCCCAAATCAAGGGCCGCCCGGCACCACCCAGCGTCGCCAAACTGGCAACCGGCGGCGTGCGCGCGATCCGGCCGGTCCAATTCTCGTCGTGCAACAACTCGACCACCAGTGTTTCTCCGCGCACCTCGGTGCGCACCGCCAGCCCCGCCGGGGCATCTTCGCCTGCCAGCCAGCGCGTGAGCGTTTGCACGAAGTCGCCGTAGTCCGGCCACATGCGAGCCTTGGTCGAATACGCCCCGCCCAGCGGAAACGACACCGCCGCCACCCGTCCCGCCCCGCGCGCCCACATCGCCACCAAGGGCCCCTGATATTCGTCCGTCGTCACCAAGGCCGCCGTCGCCCCCTCGCGCAGATAACTCAGGTTATACCCGTCCACCGCCGCCAGCCACTGCGGACTCCGCCCCGCGATCTGGCTCCAACCCGGCGTGCCCTGCGCCCCGGTCGGCTCCTTGATAAACGCCGAACGCGCCACCGAAACCGTTTCCTGGGCAAAAATCGCCGGCAGCTCCGCCGCATCCTTGGTGAAGAAAATCCGCCCGCCGCCCTTGGCCGCCACGTCCTGCAAAAACGCCGCGTCCACGTCTTTATCGGTGCCCAGCCCGATCACGCTCACCGTCACCCCCGCCGCCCGCATCTCCGCCAGCAACTTCACATAGTCGCCCGGTTCCTCCGCATCCGCCGCATCGGCGAACAACACCAGATGACGCTGGCCGGTCTCCGCCTTTTGCAACTGCGCCCAGCCCGCCTTAAGCCCCTCGTAAACATAAATGCCGCCGCCCGCGCTCACGATGCGCCGCACCGATTGCACCATGCGCTCCCGGTTCGGTCCGACCTGCGCCAGCGCAACGATCTCGTGCGGCGCCGAGTCCACCGCCTGCACCGTCACCGCATCGAAGTTGCCCAGCAGTTCGATCGCGCGCGCCGTGCCCGCGTTGGCCAGATCCATCTTGGTCTGCCCGCCCCCCGCGCTGGCCGCCATGCTGCCCGAACGATCCAGAATCAACGCCATCGCCGTCGCCAGTTTCCGATGCTCTTTCCGCAGCTCCATCGACACCGGCAGCAGCGGATCAATCGCCGAGGAAAAATACCCGCCCGAACCGAAGCTGTTTTCCCCGCCCACCATCAAAAAGCCCCCCGCCTGCTCGCGCACGAAGAAATCCAGCGCTTTCAAAAACTCCGGGGCCACCCGGTTCACCGGCACATTATTCAGCACCACCAGGCGCGCCCCGACCAGGCTCGCCGCCGTCAATTCCCCCGGATTCGCCACCTGCTCGACCCGCAAACCCTGCGCGCCCAGCAAACGCGCCAGCGGGTCGTCCGCGTACTGGGTTACCAACAACACCCGACCGCCCCCCGCCACCTCCACCCAGCCCCCCGCGCGATTGTTCTCCTCGTGGGCATCGCCCGGCGGCGCGATTCGTAACTCATAACGTACCGCCCCCGGCGACGCCAGGCGGTCGGTGAGCCGCACCTGCGCTGCGCCGTTTTTGAGCCGCGCCAGACCGGACGCCGCCAGCTTGTCCCCGCGCCAGACCTGCCAGGGCACATCGCCGTCGCCCCGCCCCGCCAAGGAAAACTCCACCAGAAACGCCTCCCCCGGCAGCACCCGCGACGGCAGCTCCACCGCGCCCACCCGCACATCCTCCGCCAAGCCCGCCCCCAGCAACCGGTAATCCAGCGGCACCCCGCGCCGCAGGATTTTCTCGGCCACGGAAACGAGTTCATCGGTCGCAAACCCGTCGCTCAACACCAGCACCCGCGCCGCCCGGTCCGGCGTCATTTGCCCCAGTGCGAATTCCAGCGCGTTGGCCGTATTGGTCCGACCGGTGCCGCCGCGCAGCACGGAGTCGCCCTGGTCGCGGCGCTGCGCATCCACCGCGTAGTCCACGTAAAACACCCGGTCATCATGACCCCGGCTCTGCTCCAAAATCGCCGCCACCTCGGGAGCCTGGATCGCCGCCGGTGCCGACACCGAGTCCGACCGGTCCACCAACACCCACAGATCCAGCCCGCCGCCGCCGACCCGCACCTGCGGATCGGTCAACGCCAGCACCCACAAACCCAGCGCCAGCACCCGCAAGGGTTCCCCCAGCCGCAGGGCGCGCACCCGCCAGCCCAGCGCCACCAAGGCCGGGACCAGAAACAGCCACTCCGGCGCGCCTAAAACCAGTTTCATGCCCGCCCCCTTTTCCACGCCTGACGAGTTCCTTCAGCGTCCACCCGCCCAGGCCACCAACTCGCAACCAGCGCCGCGCCCGCCGCTGCCAGCCACAACGCCCGCAACGGATCCCCCTGCGTGGTCCGCGCCCTCGCCTCCGCCCGTTCCCCCGCCGGCGGATCGCGACGGAAAACCGCCGCATCCCGGAAATTACCCTGCCTCGCGTCGGCGAATTGCGCCGCGCCCCGCACCCGCGTTTCCTTGCCCCGTTTCACCGTAAAAAAACCCGCGTCGCCCGGCGCGCGCAGCACCGCGCGCTCCGCCGCGCCCAGCTCGCGCGTGGCCCCGCCCTCGATTTCCAGCCGCCACGCTTCCGCCGTCTCCCCAGATACGTCCTCCGCCAACGGCACCAGACTGCCCGCGTCGAAATTGCCCGCATACTCGCCCGGCTGCGCATCGCGCACCGCCTCCACGTAACGCCGCAGCATCAACACCGTAGCGGGCAGACGGGCCGCGTTGCCCGCCGCCCAATCGAAATTCAGCACCAGCGCTCGCGCCCCCTCTGCGCCCGCGCGCAGCCAGACCAGCGGAGCGTCCGCCTGCCACAGCAAACCCTCGTCGTTTGCCGTCATGGTCAGCTTGCCCGCCCCCGAACCCAGCCAGCCCTGCCAGTTCAAACCCGCCACCAGCGCATGCCGCTCCGCCACCACCGGAACCCGCAGCCACGTCGTCGCGGCGGACTTAGTCGCGCCCGCCGCCAGCACCACCGCCGCTCCGCCAACCTCGGTCCCGCCGCCTGCCTGTTCGACCACCCGCAGGCCCGGCGACACCGCCGCGCCCAGCTCCACCCCGTCGATGCCGCCGAGCAGTTTCTTAAAGTATTCCCGGGTTTCGCCCGTCACGCCCAGCCGGGCGCTCAACCGCTTCGCCTGCGGCCGGACCAGTGGCAACACATCGTCCGCCCCGAACCCATCTCCCTCCAGGCGCAGCGTCATGCGTTCCGCCCCGCCAGGCCAGGCTCCGCTGAGTTCCACCACGCCCTCCGCCGCCAGTTCGACACTGCGCCGCTCGCTCGCGCCCGCGCCGCCCTCCACCCACCACGCCCGTCGCTGCGCTTCCGCCGCGTGATTCTGCACCACCGCCCGCCACATTCGGTCGCCGCTCTCGGCCCGCGACACCGAGCCCCCGGCAAACCCGACATTCGCCACCGCCCGCCCGACGCCAATGGCGGCCTGATCCGCCGGCACCTTGCTTTCGCGATCCGTGATCAACCAGCACTCGCCGACCCCGCTGCCCGCCGAGACCAAAGTCCGCCCGTTGCGCAGCGCTGCCGCGTAATCGTGCGTGCCCAAGCCCGGCCGCCATCCCGCCACCGCCGCCTGCGCCGCCCCCAACTCCGGCCCGCGATAGCGCAGCGGCGCGCGCGGATCGCTCCCCATCACCACCCACTCGGTTTTGGCCGCTCCGCCCACTGCCGCCGCCAAACGCTCCCGCGCCGCCGCCCGGGCTTCGTCCGCCACCGCCTGCATGGCCAGTGCGTCGTCCAAAACGATCACCACCGTCTGGGTGGAGTCCGCCCTCGGCCAGCGCGGCTCCGCCAGCACCCAGACGAGCAACAGCACCGCGAGCAACTGGCAGACAAAAGCCCGCGAAGCCCGAAACCGTTCCCAACTACGCCCGCCCTGGCTTTGCGGCGCGAGCGCCTCGATCAAGAACCGCGTGCTCAGCTCCACCCGCCGCGCCCTTTGTTGAAAAAAATGCACCGCCACCAGCGCAGGCACCGCCAGCAAGCCCCACCACGCGCCCGCATTCGCGAAACTCAGACCCGCCCAGTTCACGCCACCACCTCCACCACGCCCGCCTGCCTCGCCTCGCCCGCCAGCGCGCTCGCCAGCGCCCCGTTGCTATCCACCCGCGCCCAGCCCACCGCCATCCGCCGCGCCGTCTCGCGCCACAAGTTAAAATGCCGGAAATACGCCGCCTGGTAACGCTCCGCCATTCCGTCGTCGATGCGCAGGTGCCGCGCCGCGCCGCCTTCCCGGTCCACCAACTCCATGTTGCCGCGTTCCCGTAACTCCGCCTCCCCCGCCAGCACCGGCGCCAGCACCAAGACGCACCCGCCCCCTGCCGCCAGCCCGCGCAACACCGCCCCCGGTTCCCCCGGATACAACAAATCGCTGATCCATATTTTCATCGCCCCCGTCCGCCCTTGCAGACCTTCCGGCGCGACCGCTCCCGTTCCCGTCTCGGGCTCCCCCGCCGCCGCCCAAAAGCCCTCCGCCCGCACCTGTTCTTCCGCCAGCGGCAGGCAACGTCGCCCCGCCACCGCCTGGATCCGCACCGGCGCGCCCGCCCGCGCCGCGCTCGCCAGACAAAACGCCACCAACGATTCAGTCCGCGCCGCCCGCGCCGGTTCCGCCCGCATCGAAGCCGAGGCGTCCACCAGCAAATCCACCCTCGGCGCCACTTCCGCCCGATACAGCTTCATCGTCAATTGCCCGGTGCGCGCATACGCCGCCCAGTGCAAATGCCGCGGATCATCGCCCGGCGCATACGCACGATGATCATGAAAATCGATCGAGCTGCCTTCGCCCGACCCCTGCCAGCCCCCCGCCGCGCCCCGCCAGCGTTGCCCGCCAAAGGGCAGACGGAAGCGCTGCGCCGCCGCCAGCCCGTCGCGCCTCGCCGCCCCCAACGAAGTTTCGCTTCCCGCGCTCATTCGTCCCGTTTCGACTCGCCCCGCAGCCAACGCACCCGCTCCCAATAAGGCCGCGCCAGCCAATAGGTCAGCCCCACCGTCAAGAGCAGGCCCGCCGCCTGGGCGATCATCACTCCGGGCAACGCGCTCGGTTTCTTAAGCTCCATCACCGCATGCCAGAAACTCGCGGTCGGCACCGCGTGCGAGATCCAGTCCAAGGTTTGCATGAAGGTCGGGGCCAGCGAGCCCAGCGTGTCATTCCCGGCGATCACCACCAGCGCGCCCAGCAACACATGAACCAGGAAATACAAGCCCCCCGCCGTCTTGCGCGCCGACGGTATCAACGAAACCAGCACCATCGGAAATACCAGCCCGGCCCAGGCCAGCGCCAGGCAGCCCAGCACCGGCCCGGTTTTCAAATCCTCCGCGAGCCAAGCGTTGGCCGCCGTCCAGCCCACGCCAAAAACCGACAGCGTGGCCGCCAGCCACAGCGCCGCGCTCGGCCAGCCCGGCAAGACCAGCCGTCCCGCCATGCGTTGCCACCCACCCCGCGCCTGCCAGCCGCGCAGGTGAATCGCCATCGGCTCACGTATCGTCACCAGTTCCACCGCCGCGACAAAAACCAAGCCCGCCGCCGTCACCACGATTTGCATTCCTGCCAGCTCCATCCGCCCCGCCGCAGCCAGCGCCAAGGCCGGCAGCGCCAGCGCCAGCGGCACCAGTCGCGGCAGCCCGGTGTGGTTCTCCGCCGGAGGGGCGAACCACCGCACCGCCAGCACCAGCATGTAAAGCAAAGTAACCGCCGCGCTCCACAGACCCAGCGCCCACCACAGCATGAGGTCCCCCGCCGGTCCGACCGTCGCGCTGACGTGGGAACTGCGGGCGAAGGCGAGGCCGAGGAAATTCGGCACGGTAAAAACCATGCCCACCACGATCAACACCCGCAGCACCCTCGGCAGACCCGACGCCCACAGTCCCACCGCGCTCAAAACCGCCCCGCCCACCAGCATGCTGGCCATCACCCCGAAGTCGTTTACCAGATCCACCGAGCCGAAAAAATACCGCACCACCGCATAAGGCATCAACGTCGCCAGCAATAGCAGCGTCTGCGCCTGCATCGACGCCCATTTGCCCCACACGATGCGCCGCGCGTCCAGGTGGGTGAGCAGCAGCAGATCCATCGTGCGTTGATCAATCTCCGGTCCCAGCGCACCCAGCGCCCGCAGGGGCGGGGCCACCAGCAGCACGCTTCCGGTTATGATCCAAAAAAACACGTCGCTCGCCGTCCTGCCTCCGCCCGCCACCGCCTCCGACGCGAAACTAAAAACAAAGACCAGCGCCAGCACCGCCTGCACCGCGATCAATCCGCCCACGAACCGTCGCGTGCGCAGGCCCTGCCTAAGCTCCTTCACCAGCATCGGCGGCAGCCAGGTGGGAAAATCCACCTGTTCCGGCTCAAGGACCGCCTCCGGCATAACTGCCTTCGCAGAGGTTTCGTGGCTCATAAAGTATCCCCTCCCGCCCCGCCCGGCAAAGGCGGCGGACGCATCTCCGGTTGCGGCTTTAGTCTCGGCCCCGCTCCGGTGCGCAGGATGTCGATAAACGCTTCTTCCAAACGCCGCTCCTGCCGGTGAAACGACAGCAGCGGCAGATCGTTCGCCAGTCGGCGAACTTCCAGCGCCACCCGTTCCGGGCTCGCTTCGGAAAACTCCGCCCGGGCGCCTTCGCTGCGCGTTTCCAGCAACCTCCAGCCCGCCCGCATTTCCAGCCACGCGGTCAAATCCACCACCGGTCCGGCCACCTCGATTTCAAAAACCGCCTTGGGCGCCGCCCCCGGTTCCGCCGGCAAAGCCCCTCCACCTTCGCCGACCGCCTCATGCCGCAGCAACGAGGCCTTGTCGCCTTGGTGCACCACCCGGCCCGCATCCATGAACACCAACGTGTCGCACATCTCGGCCAGCTCGGAAAGGATGTGCGAACTGATCAGCAGGGTTTTGCCACGCTCCCGCAGCATGCGCACGAGGTTCTTGAACTCCATTCGCGCCCGGGGATCGAGCCCCGCCGCCGGTTCGTCGAGCAGGAGCAGGTCGGGGTCGTTCAGCAGCGTTCGCCCCAGACACAAGCGCTGGGTCTGCCCCTTCGACAACCGGTCCATCGGACGCGACACCAAGGGCGTGAGATCGGTAAAATCAATGACCTCCGCCAGCCTGCGCTTCAGCTCAGCGCCTCGGTAGCCATGCGCCCGGGCAAAGAAGTCGAGGTAGTCGCCGACCGTCGTGTCTTTGTAGGGCTGGAAGTGGTCGGGCATCCACCCGATGCGACGGCGCACCAAGTTGGGTTGTTCCACCACGTCGATTCCGTCGATGCGCACCGTGCCCGTATCCGGCTCGTCGAGCGAAGTGAGGATGCGCATCGCGGTCGTTTTGCCCGCGCCATTCGCCCCGATCAGGCCCGCCACCTGACCGCGTTCCAGCGTAAACGTCACTCCGCGCAGCGCCTGCACGAAGCCGAAGCGCCGCGTCACGTTGATCATTTCCACCAGGGGCGTGCTCATGGCGTGCGTGCCTCCATCACTGGTCCGCAGTAAACAAACACCGGCTCGCGCCAGCGAATGGCCGCATGGGTGGCAATCGGAGCCAGCCCCTCCGCCGCGCCGCCAAGCGCCGAAAACTCGCCCGCCGCCAGCCGCTCCTCACCCACTCCCGGTGCCCGCTTCAAGGTCACCCGCCGCCCGGGCTCCAGCTCGTCTGCCCGCCATAAAACTCCGTCTCGATCCCGATATTGAAACGCCTTCAATTTCGTCGCCACCGTGGACTGCACCACCGGCGGCGCGTCCGCCCCGCCCCCGCCCGCCACCCGTTCCACCCGGGCCCGGGTGGGCACGAGTTGACGCACACTCTGCTTCTGCACCCGGCGGCTCTTGAACCAGTCCCCCGAGGCTCCATTCTCGCTCCGGGAATACGCCGCATTCTGATCCAGCGTCGCGCCGATCAAAGTATCCGTAATTTGCGTCAAAACCACCGCCGCAGGCAGCGCGAACTGCGCGCCGAGCAAGACCCCCGTCCGGCTAATCTGCTGCTGCTCCACCACCGCTTGATTCGACGCCGGCAGCAGCACCACCCGGCCCCGTTGCAGGCCCTCTCCGCCGAACCCGTCTTTCACTACAATATAAACCATCAGCAAAACCGAAGCCGCAAGCGACAGCGCCGGCACCGTTAAAAACAGCCGCTGCCGCCGCCCCGCCGGGGCAAAGACAAACAGGTTGATCGGCCCCACCAAAATCCCGAACACCACGAGAAATAACGAAACCCCCAGCCGTCCCGTGCTCAGTTGTAATTCAGGCGGTAAGGACATCGGCATCAGCGCTTCGGGATGAGTCGGCACCCCTTCCGCCAGCGAAACGAAGCCCGTCTTTACCCGTTCCTCCGCCTCCAGCGTCAGCGGCGAACGCCGGATCGCCCCGAATCCGATTCGCTCCTCCGCCGGTCCCGACCGCGGCTCACCTATCCGGTTTGCAAATACCTGCAACACTCCCCCCATCAGCACCCAATCGCGCAGCGCCGCCCGTCGCCCGCCATCCAGCCGCGTCCATTCGTCTTCGGTCAACACCACCCGCTGAAACGGCGACCACACCCGCCAGTCCGCCGGCCACGCCGCCGGATCCACCACGCTCAATTCCGCCTTCGGCCCGGGCGCGCCATTGCTCGCCACGAACAAGGCCGACTCCTGCGCCGCGCTCACCGCCGTGATTACGATCGGATCACTGCCAGCTTGATTTACGAAATTCACTCCGTTGCCGATGCTCGTTCCCGGACCATTCACCTCCACCCTCCCCCACGCCCCGCGCCCGCTCTCCGCCCGCCCGTTGCCCGGCACATAGACCACCCGCTCCCCGGCTTCGCGCGGTCCCATCGACACGCTCACCTCGTGGGTGGTGATTTCCTGATAATTCGTCCACACCTTGAAACGAAAGCTCCACGTCCGGGCCTCGTTCGCGCGGTTTTCTATCCGCACCCGCACCGGCAAAAAACCCTCGCCCGACCAGCGTTCCGCCACCGGCGACACCCCGATCGCCGCGTCGGCCTCGGTCGCCACGTCAATCGTCGCGCTGGACGGCACCCCGGCGAAAAGCCCGCCTGAGGCCAGAACCAGCGCCCCTGCCAAACCCAATAAAAATCGCAGCCGTCGCATAAGGGATTCGTCCTTGGGTTAACGCACTTTGGCCGCCGCCAGCGATTGCGGCAGCGGCGTGGCTTGCACGCTCACCTCCGCGAGCAGTTTTTCCACCACCTGCGCCGTCGTTGCTCCGTCCAGCCGCGCCCCGTGATCCAGCAGGATGCGGTGCGCCAAGACCGGCCGCGCCACCGCCTGCACATCCTCGAAACTCGCATGCGGCCGTCCCCAACGCAGGCCTCTCGCCTTGGCCGCGGCGGCCAGCGCCAGCGCCGCGCGCGGGCTCGCCCCGAAACGCACCCCGGCCGACGCCGACGATTCTCCCTGGTGGGTGGCGTTCACCAGCCGCGCGATGTAGTTGGCCACCGTCTCCGGCAAGTGCACCCGCCGCACCCAGCCCAACAATTCGGCAAACTCCGCCCGGCTCATCGCCTCCGGCACTTCCGCCGACACCCCGATCTCGCGCGCCTGCACGATGCGTTGCAGCACCTCGGACGAACTCCGCGCCACCTCGATTTTAAACAAAAAGCGGTCCAGCTGCGCCTCGGGCAACGGGTAGGTTCCCTCCAGCTCGATGGGGTTCTGCGTCGCCAGCACGAAGAACGGATCCGGCAGCGCATGCGTATCCCCGCCCGCCGTCACCCGCCGCTCCTGCATCGCCTCCAGCAGCGCCGACTGAGTCTTGGGCGAGGCCCGGTTGATTTCGTCCGCGAGCAGGATGTTGGCGAAAATCGGTCCCCGTTGAAAAACAAAGGCCCGCCTCCCCTCCACCTCTTGCAACACTGGATTTCCCGTGATGTCACCGGGCAGCAAATCCGGGGTGAACTGCACCCGCCGGGATTCCAGCGCGAGCGATTGGGCGAGGCCCTTGACCAGCTCCGTCTTCCCCAGCCCCGGCAGGCCTTCGAGCAGGATGTGCCCGCGCGCCATCACCCCGACCACCACCAGCTCCAGCAGCGCCCGTTGCCCAAAGAGCACCGTGTCGAGCCCGGCCAGCAAACGCTCGAATCGCGTCTGCGCCGCCGCCAGTTCGCCATCGTTCAGGACCGGTATGTTTTGCGCCATGGTGAGTATCGGAATGCTGCGTTTATTTGAAAAAATCTTTCAATGCCGCGCGTTCGCCCGGCGTGAGTCGCTCCACCCAGACCACGTCCCCGCCCTGTGCCGGGGCCGCCACCGCGCCCGCCGCCGACGGCGCGCCCGTCTGCCGGGGCGAAAACTCATGCTCGCCCCGCTCCATCGCGAGCAGTTCCCCCAGAGCCGCACGCCCGAAATCGTCGCCGCCCACTGCTTCGTTTTTTCCCGGCGAGGCCGTGCTCGCTTCATCCCGAAACCACAGCGGCGCATGCCCCGGACCGCGTTGCACCCCGCCGCTTCCCACCTCGTCGCCCTCGCCGGAACCCGCACCCGCGCCCTTGCCTCCTGGCCCGAAACGCACCGGAGCATCGGGGTCGGCCGTCGCTACGCTCGCCCCCTGCCCCTGGGCTCCGAGCACGCCCGTCGCCGCCCGCCCCGCCCGTGCCAGTTGTTGTTTCAACTGCGCCGCCTGCTCCGGGGAAAGGCTGCGTTTTCCCGCCGCCGCCGCCGCCTCGCCAAGTTTGGCCTGCAACGCTTCCCCCGCCGCCAGCGGACCTTCCTGCAAGCCACGCAAGGCCTCGCCCAGCCGGGCCACCACCGCGCCCTGTTCGGCATCGTTGCGCGTCCCGCCCGCCCGCTCAAACGGCTCCAGCGCCGCCGCCGCCGCTTCCAGATTCGCACCCAGCCCGCGTATCGCCTCCGCCGTCTGGGTGCGCAGCGTATCCGCCGCTTCCAGCCCCGAATGCGAGTAACGTTCCTCCGGCGTGCGTTCGCCCAGTCCGTTCGCTTGCTCGCTCATTTTGGCCACATCCTCGGGCCGCGCCACCGCCTGCTCCGCCAGTTGCTCCAGCCAGGCCTCGGCCTCAGCCAGCGCGGGGGATTTTTCCACCGCCCGGGCATACTCCAACCCAGCCGCCCCCGGCACCGGCATAAGCCACCCCGCCAGCGCCAGCCCGCCCGCCGCACCCAGCCAGGCAAAAGTGCCCGGTGCCCGCCAGCTCACCGTAGTCGGCACCGCCTGAACCGGCGGCCAGTCCGCCACCCCGGCTGCCGCCGCGCTCAAACGGGAATGTAACCCCAGCCGGTATTCCAGCCAGCCCCGCGCATCCACCACCCGGAAAAAACGCCCGCGCCCGCGCCACCAGCCGCCAAGCCCGACCGCCAACACTCCGAGCCCGACACCCAGCCACCACCCCGGCGCCGAGCCGTCGGCCTCGACCCGCATTCTCCGCAGCGCATAGGCGGCGAACCCCGCCGTCACTCCGAGCCAGAAAAAACCCGGCGCGGCCCGTTCCAGCCAAACCGCAAAATTCACCCGCCGCGCCAACGCCCGAACCGCCTTCTCCCAAAATTTTTGAGCCGACGCGCTTCGCATTGAGCCCAAAGCAGAAGTGCATCGGCGTTCACGCGCAAGCCCCCGCGCGTCACCGCCCGAAGAAAACCACCGCAAGTTCAAAAACATCCAAAAACTGAGGCCATTGGCCCTCCGCATTAGCGGTTAATCCCTCCGTGTTTTTCACGCCTCCGTCGGCGACTTCGCCCCCTCGGCCGCCGCCACCGAAACCCCGCCCACCAACGCCGCCAGTTGCGACTGGATCGACAGGAAAAACTCCGGATTCAGCTCCGCCGCCTCCACCTCGTGCCGGGTTTTGTTTTTGGCATGTTCATAGACAAAACGCCGTTGGTCCGGCGTGCGCCCCTTCGCCCGCAGCACCCGCTTGCGCTCCAGCATCATCGCCAGCACCTGCAACAGGCGGTCATTCTCCACCGTGCGTTCGTTGGCCGGATCGTTCAGCGCCAAAAACAGGCTCTCCGCCGTCAACTTCAGCGTCCGCTCCGGATTTTCCAGCACCCGCCGCGCCTTGAAAACCTGCACCCAGCGGCAAACCAGCGGCCCCGGCGCCATGAAATTAGGCAGCTCCGCTTCCAGCACATCGCAGCGCACGATCGCCTCCGGCCCCGCCGACGCGCCCGCCGCCCGATTCAAAAAACTCACCACCCGTTCGCCGTCGGCAAAGGGCCGGCCGGTGACATGACAACGCGATGACAACGATTGCAGAGTAAGTTCCATGGAGATCAGAGGCCTTTCTTGTTTACCCCCGCCGCCGGGCGACGCTAGCACTTTTCCACACTCGCACGCATGAACGGTCGCATCATTGCCATCGGCGACATCCACGGATGTCACCAAGAATTCGCCGAACTCCTCGACCGTCTCGCCCTCACGCCCGACGATCGCCTCATCCTCGTCGGCGATCTCATCAATCGCGGCCCCGACAGCGCCCGCGTCATCGACCTCGCCCTCCGCCATAACGCCCTCTCCGTGCTCGGCAACCACGAGTCACGCCTGCTCGCCTATCGGGCCACCCAGAACCGCGCCCTGCTCAAGGACGACGACGAACAAACCTTTAACGCCCTCCAGCCCCACCACTGGGCCTACCTGGAAAAAATGCCCCTCACTCACGAGATTCCCGACCTCAATCTCGTCGTCGTGCACGGGGGTTTCCTCCCCGGCGAACCCTGGCAAAAACAACCCGTTTCCATCGTCACCCGCATTCAGGTGATCGACGCCGAAGGCCGCCCTCGCAAACGCGCCGACGCCCCCGATGCCACCCCTTGGGCCGAACGCTGGGCCGGCCCGCCGTTTGTCATCTATGGCCATACTCCGCGCCCCGACATCTTCCGCCTCAAATGGTCGGTCGGCATCGATACCGCCTGCGTTTTCGGCGGCCACCTCACCGCCTACATCCTGCCCGAACGCCGCTTCGTGCAGGTCAAAGCCCGCCGCCGCTACTACGGCGACTAACTCCCCGCTCCCTCCGCCCAATTTCCGCTTTTCCGTTTTCCGCGTTTCAAAATTTCCGCTTTTCCGCTTTTCCGCCCCATGTCCCGCTCCGTGAAATCTCCCGTCACCGCCCCCGCTCCCGTTCCCGAGTCCGCCGCCCCCGGCGCAGCCCTGCTCGCCATCGACCTTCAAAGTACCCTGCTCGGCGTTCTGCCCGCCGCCACCGCCGCCGCCGTCACCGCCCGCGCCAGCCTTGCCCTCGCCGCCGCCGCCGCCCTGCGCATCCCGATTTTCTTCTCCGAGCAAGTCCCGGCCAAACTCGGCCCCACCGCCCCCGCCCTCCGCGCCCTCGCGCCCGCCGCGCCGGTATTTGCCAAAACCACCTTCTCCGCCCTCGCCGAGCCCGCCCTCCTCGAAGCCCTCCGCGCCCAATCCATCGAGCACCTTCTCCTAATCGGTCTCGAAACCCCGGTCTGCGTTTACCAATCCGCCCTCGGCGCCCTCGCCGAAGGCTTTCAGGTGACCATCCTGAGCGACGCCGTCGCCGGCCGCCGCGCAGAAGACCACGCCACCGTGCTCGCCGCCCTCCGCGCCTCCGGCATCACCGTGCTCCCGGTCGAAACCGTCCTCTACGCCCTGCTCCACAACGCCGCCCACCCCGACTTCCGAGCAATCTCCGCCCTGGTCAAAACCCACGCCACCCCCTGATCACCCCATCCCTCGATTTCCGCGTTTCCGCTTTTCCGCGTTTCAACCTTTTTTGCTTCTTTCCACCATGTCCGACGCCCCTCCGCTGCTCACCGTTCGCGAACTCAAGTCCCCCGATCTCCACGCCGGCGCACCCTTTGCCGCCGTGCTCGTGGTGAAAAAGCTCCAGGTCAAAACCGCTTCCAACGGCAACCCCTTCCTCTCCCTCGAACTCGGCGACCGCGGCGGAAGTTTCTCCTGCACCCTCTTCGGCGACAGCCCCCTCTTCGATCCGATCAAAGCCGCCGGCGATGGCTCGGTCGTCCGCATCGAGGGCCGCTCTGATTCTTTCCAAGGCCGTTTCTCGCCTAAAATCTTCAAGGCCGCCGTGCTTTCCGAGGAGCAAATCGCCGCCGAACCCGGCTTGGTGGACGCCCTCGTCGAGCTCCCGCCCGAAAACGGGGCCGAGCTCTGGGCCGAGTTCCAGACCTTCATCGACCTCATCCGCCACGACGAACTGCGCATGACCGTGCGCGGCGTTTTCGAGGAGATCGGCGAGGCCTTCCGCTACGCCCCCGCCGCCGTGGCCATGCACCACGCCTACCGCCACGGCCTGCTCGAACACACCCTCCACATGGCCCGCGCCTGCCGCGCCCTCCTCCCGCTCTACCTCGAAGTGGACCCCGACCTCGCCCTCGCCGGCATCCTCCTGCACGACACCGGCAAAACCATCGAATACGAAGGCACCCTCGCCACCAAACGCAGCCGCCGCGGCATCCTCCAGGGCCACGTCGTGCTCGGCTACCAACTCGCCCGCAAACACGGCATCAAAGCCCGCCTCGACCCCGAGCGCCTCGAACGCCTCGAACACATCATCCTCAGTCACCAGGGCGAACCCGAGTGGGGCGCGGCCATCTACGCCGCCACCGCCGAGGCCGTGTTTGTCAGCATGATCGACAACCTCGACGCCAAGATGGGCATGGTCCAGCGCACCCTCCGCCAGGCCGACCCCGCCCAGGAATTCTCCGAACGCCTCCCCGGCCTCAACACCGTCCTCCTCACCCGCCCCGTCGGCGCTTGAGAATTCAAACGCCCTGCCATGGCTGTTCTATTTCGCGTTCAAGTGAGCTCACTTAGTTGGCTTTGCAGCAGACTTTTTTGTGTGGCGTTGGCCGTCCCTGGCCAATTTCCGCGATAGTCCAAATCCTCAACCGTGCCTTCGCAGGGCGTTCGCTTGCGAATGCCGCTTCACGCTCACTGCGAATAGTGCTCAAACGCCGAGACCACCCCGGCGGTGAAAAACACCCGCGTCGCTACGCCCGCCACGCTCATTTCGGTACCCGCGTCCACGGCTTCCTCGAAGTTCCCTCTGCCCAGGCCCAGACCAAAGCCGAGCGAGAAACGTGAATCGTTCCACAAATAGACCCACTCCACCCGGTCTCCTGCTTTCGTGGTGCGCCGCCCCACCCGGTCCGGTTTGCCCTTCGCCATTTCCACCTGCTGCGGCGTAAACCCGACTTCGATCTGCCCGCCGCGTATCTTCGCCTGCGTTTGCGCCGACCAGCTGGAAAACACCGCCTCCTTCTTCGCGATTCGTCGCTCCGGTGTCGATTGACAGCCACCGAGCAGACCCGCGCCGCAGGCCAAAATTAAAACCACGCGAAACCACCCGCCGATAGCTCTCTTTTTCATTCCCCAGTTTACCTCTGCGCCCCCGTGCCCGCTATCAGGTGAAACCCGCCGCCTGTTGCGCCGATTTTTTCCGCATTTCCGCTTTCCGCATTTCCGCTTTTCGTCTCCCCTTCCGTCTCCTTCCCATGTCCACCTTCACCATTGCCATCGGCTCCGACCACGCCGGCTTCAAATACAAAGAGGCCATCAAGGCCATGCTCCTCTCCGAGGGCCACACCGTGAAGGATTTCGGCACCTACTCCGACGCCTCCTGCGACTACCCCGACTGGATCCGCCCCACCGCCGAAGCCGTCGCCCGCCGCGAATTTAAGTTCGGCATAGTGCTCGGCGGCTCCGGCAACGGCGAAGCCATTGTGGCCAACAAGGTCAAAGGCATCCGCTGCGGCCTTTGCTGGAACGAGCAAGTCGCCATCTGGAACCGCTCCCACAACGACGGCAACGTGCTCTCCCTCGGCGAACGCACCGTGACCTTGGACGAGGCCCTCAAGATCGTCCGCACCTGGCTCGCCACCCCCTTCGAGGGCGGCCGCCACCTCCCGCGTATCCAGAAAATTGAGCTAGCCTAACTCCGCAACCGCCGATCCATGCAGGGCGGGGTCGCCGCACCCCGCCGCCTCTGTGCCCTTTGCCGCAGCCCGTCCGCTGGTCGGGCTGCGGCTCTGTCTCATGCCCCCTCTTTAACCGTTCAACCCGAAATCCGCTTTTGGAGCCGATGAGGTGACGCAAGATGATGGAGCAGACAGTCGTTCGTGAATCCCCGAGGTGCACCGGACAGTGTGGATATTGCGCCCGTTGTTGCCAAATTCGCATTTCAAAGGCGTGTAACTCAAAATGAACCTCCTCGGCCTCCACCACATCACCGCCATGGCTGGCGATCCCGTCGCCAACGTAGCCTTTTACACCCGCGTCCTCGGCCTGCGCCTCATCAAACGCACCGTCAATTTCGACGATCCCTCCACTTACCACCTCTATTTCGGCGACACCGTCGGCACCCCCGGCTCCGCCCTCACTTTTTTCTACTGGGCCGGACAACCGCGCGGCCGTATCGGCTCCGACCAGGTCACCGCCACCGCCTGGTCCGTACCCGCCGCGTCCCTCGACTTCTGGACCGCCCGCCTCACCGCCCATCACCTTCCCTTCACCACCGAAGCCCGTTTCGGCGACCAAGTGCTCCGCTTCGCCGATCCCGATGGCCTCGGCCTAGAAATCGTCGCCACCCGCGAACCCGACCCTCGCCAGCCTTGGTCCCATCCCGACATTCCAATTGCCCACGGCCTGCGTGGCTTCCACTCCGTCACCCTCACCCACGCCGCGTCCGCCCGCACCGCCGCGCTCCTCGTCTCCACCATGGGCGCGCGGGAAACCACCCGCGACGAAACCACCCGCCGCGCTCGCTACGCTTTAGCTCAGGGAGTCCCCGGCACCTGTCTCGATCTGCTCACCCTGCCCGACGGGCCGCGCGGCCAACCCGGCCTGGGCACCGTCCACCACGTCGCCTTCCGCGTTGCGGACGACGAAGCCGAGCTCGCCGCCCGCTCCGAATGGCAAACAGCCGGTCTCAACGTGAGCCCCCAGATGGACCGCAACTACTTCCACTCCATCTACGCCCGCGAACCCGGCGGCATCCTCTTCGAAATCGCCACCGACACCCCCGGCTTCGCCATCGACGAGCCCCTGGAAACCCTCGGCACCACCCTAAAACTCCCCGCCCGATACGAACCCCACCGCGCCGCCATCGAAGCCACCCTCCCCCCGCTCCCCGCATGAACTCCGTTTCTCCGCCGTATTTTAAACGGTGCGGGGAGAGCCGCTTCCCGCAGGCTATTTTTGGCGTCTCGCCGGAAACTCAGATCGCAGGGCGATGCGCACTGCTAAGCACCCGAGACGGGTGCGCTCCCCCGGACCTTGCAAAGCCTAAGATTACGCTAAACTTGAACGCGCATGAGAATAAGCCGGAGTTCGATTAAAACAGCAGCCTAATAGCTGAGACCATTGGCCGTACAATCGCCCTCCCTTGCAGGCTCCGCCTGGCGCAAAACCTGGGGCGTGTATGGGTTTAAATTCAGTCCGTCGGGAACGTGAAGTGTGGCTCGGCCAAGGCGCGAGAGGCGGCATGGGCCGCTGGCCCATATGCATTAACCGAATGAAAAGGGCTGGTTTGAGCGAGTATAAGGATTTCGTTTCATTTTTCTGCCCCCATTTTTATGACTTAAACAATGCCCATCATCAGCCCGCATGGTTTGCGCCCGATCAACCAAAGAGAATTCGCGGAACTGGATTATCTGGTGATGCGAATCGCATTCGAAAGTCAGAATGAACTGGGGCGACTTTGCGAAGAGTCGATTTATCAAAATGACTTGGTAGCACGGCTCAAGGAGGCGGGGTTGGAGGCGGCAACGGAAGTCGGCGTCACTGTCACGCACGGAGATTTTGCGAAGACCTATTTGCCCGATCTGATCGTCGCCAACGCCGGTATTTATGAACTCAAGACCGCCCTCGCCCTGGCTGGTTCGCACGAAGCCCAGCTGCTCAATTATCTTTTCTTGTGCGGAGCGCATCACGGCAAGCTGATCAACTTCAGGCCAGCGCAGGTTGAGTCGCGATTCGTCAACGCCACGCTGACCCACCCCGAGCGACGCCAGTTTTCGGTCGATATGAAAGCCTGGCAGGAGCACGATCAGACGGATCGATTCTTTCGCGAGAACCTCTTGGACTTGTTGAATGACTGGGGGTGCTGGCTGAATCTGGAACTCTACACCGAAGCGCTAATCCATTTTGCCGGAGGTGAAGACCAGGTTGTCCAACGGTTGCCGCTGACTCGCGGCCGCGCCAGTTTGGGCACGCAATGCTTCCACATGCTTAACCCGGAAACGGCGTTTCGGGTCACCGCTTTAACCGAAAGCACTTCCCAATATGAGCACCACCTGCGTGCGATGCTTCGGCTCAGTCCATTGCGCACTTTGCAGTGGGTTAACTTGCGACGTCATGAGATTCAATTGGTATCGCTAACCCGATAAATCGTTTAGTCAGAAAAATGGGGGCAGAAAAATCGCCTGAACGCGGATGCGGGCCAGAGGCTCGTGCCACCGAGGGCAACGCCGGCCCGGTTTGGGTTCCCTCTCACCCGCAGGGCGAAAGCAGAGCGTCGGATTATTTTGAAGACAGCACCAACGCGCCCCTTGCCTTTTGTGGTTTATTTTCCACTTTGAGAGTCGATTACAGTCTTATATCTGCCGACACGTTTAGCCTCGGTTTCTCGCTCCTTTCCCCCCTCTCCCATGCAGGAAGTTCCCCTCACCGCCCTCGATCCCCGTCTGCAAAAACAGATCGAATCTGCCCAAGTCGCTCTCCAGCGCGCTAATTACGACTACGTGATCGAGGTCACGTCCCAAGTTCTGAAGGCCGCCCCCGGCTGCCTCCCGGTTCGCCGCCTGCAACGCGCCGCCCTCATCCGTCACCACGAAGGCAAAACCTCCTTCGTGTCCAAGGCCTTAGGCTCCGTCACCATGGCGGGCTTCCTCTTCGGCGGCAGCAAAAAAGACCCCGCCAAATCCCTCGAAACCGCCGAAAAACTCCTCCACGGCGACCCCAAGAGCATACCCGCCCTCAAAAACCTCGCCGAAGCCACCGCCGCCCTCGGACTCCTCGAAACCGCCGCCTACGCCTGGGACTGCATTCGCGAAATCCAACCCCGCGACCACGACACCCTCCTTCACCTCGCCGAGGCCTACCTCAACGCCAAACTCAACAAAGACGCCCTCCGCATCGCCGACGAGATGCTCAAGCTTCGCCCCCAGGACGGCGACGCCCTCGCACTCATGCGCCGCGCCTCCGTGGCCCAGACCATGGACAAAGGCCACTGGGAGACCCAAAGCACCTTCCGCGAAAAACTCAAAGACGAGGCCCAGGCCAATTCCCTCGAACAAGCCGGCAAAGTCGTCACCACCGGCGAAGCCACCCAGCGCCTCATCGACGAAGCCAAGCAACGCCTCGCCGCCGAACCGCAAAACCTCAATCACTACCGCTCCATCATCGACGGCTACCGCCGCCTCGAAGACCCCGCCTCCGCCCTCGAATACGTCAAAAAAGCCCGCCTCCTCCCCTCCGCCTCCGGCGACGCCACCCTCGAAAAACTCCAAAGCGACCTCGCCGTCAGCGTACTCGAAGCCCGCCTCAAAACCCTCGCCGCCCAACTCGCCGCCACCCCCGACGACACCGCCGCCCAGCAAGCCCACACCGCCGCCCTCGCCGAGTTGACCCAAGTCAAACTCGCCGACGCCAAAGCCTACGTCGAACGCTACCCCAACGACTACGCCGCCAAATTCACCCTCGCCAACCTCCTCCTCGAAGCCGGCGACCACCAGCAGGCCATCGCCAACTTCCAACAAGCGCAAAAGTCGCCCAAAGTCCGCCTCGCCGCCCTCGCCGGCATGGGCAAGACCCTCAAAGCCCGCAAGATGTACGACCTCGCGGTCCAGCAGTTCCAAGTCGCCAAGAGTGAGATCGCCACCATGGACGACCTTAAAAAAGACATCATCTACCAACTCGCCGAATGCTACGAAGGCATGGGCAAAGCCCAGGAAGCCATCACCGAGTATAAACTCATCTACAGCGACGACATCGGCTTCCGCGACGTCGCCAACAAGATCGACGCCTTCTACTCCAGCCGCTAACCCACCCCCTGTAGGGCCTTCGCTTGCGAAGGCCGCTCATACCGCTGTCGGTCAGCCCCCCCCCGCTCCGCCATTCGTCATACGGCATCAGTCATTCGTCATTTTCCATCGCTCCCACCTCCCCGCTCTACCAGCTTTACTAGCGCCCCGCTCCGCCCCTCCAACCGAACATGAAAGTGCTTAAATCCTCGAAGGTTCGTCCCGGCAAACCCACCTCAGCTAGAGCCAAGCTAGCCAAAGCCCAAGCGCGCCCACTCAACTCTACACCGTCCTTGCTCCCAACTTGGGTAATAGGGGCCTACGATGGCCCATCGGACGGCAAACTTTCCTCCCGCAAAGCGCTAACCTGATTTGTTATGCCACGCCCCCTGATCGATACCGGTGTGCTGCTCGCCTTGCTCGACGCGCGAGACGAGCATCACCCGTGGGCGAAACAGATGGCTGCCACCCATCCACAAGGTTTTGATACCTGCGAAGCCGTTATCACCGAACTTATTTACCACATTCGGGCGAGCGAGCGCGCTAAACATGCCGTGCTTGCCATGATTGAATCTCAATGGCTTCGCATACACCCGGTCTTGCCTAAAAACAGGGTGGCCGTATCCCATTGTTTGGAAAAGTATCACCCGCGTGCAGATTATGCGTATGCCTGTTTAGTATCTATGTACGAGCAGTTTGGGAGCTCGGTTATAACCACAGATAAAGTGGATTCCACCCTCTACCGCACCCGCCTAGGCAACCTGATTCAAACTGAATTCCCTTCCTCTTCACTGCGGCGCGCATAATCATCCCCGCTCCTAGCTTACTAGCTCTACCAGCTCATCCGCTTACCAGCTTACTAGCTTACCAGCTCCTCCCTCCGCCATTCGTCATTCGACATTAGACATTCGTCATTTCCGCCGCTCCGCTAGCTTACCAACTCCGAACCTCCCCGCCCCCCAGCCCTTAAACTTAAACTTTCAACTTAACCTGCGGCGTCCCGCCGCTCCGCCGCCCTCCGCTCCGCAGCAACCCATCAACCTATCAACCGCTCAGCTCTACTAGCTTACCGCTTACTAGCTCCTCCCCCTCTCCCCCCGCCCCGCTCCGTGACCGCTGACCTAACCCAACTCCGACTCCCCCCCCTTCCGGATGCCGTTACTCGGCTTCAAGAGTGTCTGCGCGCGTTGATTGAAGATTTCGGCGCGGAGGAAATTTGGGTTTACGGCTCAGTCGCTCGCGGAGAAGCCGGGCCGGATAGCGATATAGACTTACTTATAGTGAGTGGAGGAACCACCCGCCACCAAATTTCCCGTCGCCTCGCACATCTACAAGGCACCTTACCCTTGGGACTCAACGTAGTTACTCCCGAGTTATGGCACCAACACCGCGACGACCGCACCACGCTCTTCCCGGATATAACCCAAAAAGGAGTCTGCCTCTATGCCCGCCACTCCTGACATCTCTGCTTGGTCAACAATCGCCTGTCGCGATTTGGACAAAGCCAA
>JAPLTN010000076.1 GCA_026398135.1 Verrucomicrobiota bacterium | reverse complement strand
GGGGGGCGGGGGGGGGGGGGCTCGGAGGTGACGGAGGGGAGCCAGGGGAGGGGCGGGGAGTCGGGGGCGTAGGCGTCGGTGGGGAGGGAAGAGGGGCTGGGGCGGGGGATTTGCAGGCTGATTTGGATGCAGGCTTCGACCCAGGCGGCGATGTCGGTGTCGATTTGGTCGAGGGCGGCTGGGGCGACGCCGGAGGCGAGGATTTGGGCGCGGAGTTTGGGTAGAGGGTCGGAGGCCTGGATGGCGGCGTTTTCGGCGGGGGTGAGGTAATCGCAGGTATCGTAGGCGGCGTGGCCGCGGAGGCGGGTGGTATGGGCCTCGATGAGGATGGGGCGGCGTTCGGCGCGGGCGCGGTCGAGGGCGGCGGCGAAGGTCCGGGCGGCGGCGAGGGGATCGGCGGTGAAATCGACCTGGAGGCCCTCGATGCCGTAGCCGGCGGCGCGTTGCCAGAGCTGGATGGCGGGGGAGAATTGTTCGGCTACGGGGGTGGAGTAGGCGTAGCGGTTGTTTTCGATGACGAAGACGACCGGAAGGGAGAGGAGGGCGGCGAGGTTGAGGGTTTCGTGGATGTCGCCGGTGGAGGAGCCGCCGTCGCCGAAGAAGGCGAGGCCGATGGCGGGGTGTCCGGCGCGGCGCTGGGCGTCGGTGTAGCCGGCGACATGGGACAACATGGAGCCGAGATGAGAGATCATCGGCAGGGAGCGGTGGGCGGGGTCGCCGTGGTGGATGTTGCCCTCGCGGGCGAAGGTGGGGCTGGCGGCGTTGGCGAAGTATTGGTTGAGGTGGTCGCAGAGGTGGCCGCTCCAGGCGAGGTGACCGGCAAGTCCGCGGTGGCTGAAGGAGGTGACGTCGATGGATTTGTCGGCGAGCAGGGCGAGGGAGGCGATGAGAGGTTCGTTGCCCTGGCCGCCGGTGACGGTGCCTTTAATGAGACCTTGGCGGAAGAGTTCGAGGATGCGGTTATCCACCCGGCGTCCGAGGGCGGCCCAAGCGTAGTAGCGGAGCAGGGCGGCGGGCGCGGGGGTTGGGCTCAGCTCGTCGGAGCGAAGGGTGCGGTCGGCAAGACAGGGGGGCGCGGGAGGAAAGGAGTGGGACATTGGCCTGCGGAAACGGTGGGGCGGCAGGCAGGCAGGGCAAGCCCCCAAGCGGGGGCGGGAAGGACGATTTTGATAAAACTCAGTAAGGGTCCATCACGCCGTAAAGCAGCCAAGCGAGGCCGATATTGCCCATGACAAACAGACCGATGAGAAACGGGTTAACGTAGCCGAGGAACGGGGCGAGGGCGAAGCAGCCGATGTTGAGAGGGATGGCGAGCAGCAGATAATCGCGGCGGCGGCGGTTGCGCGGCTTGGCCGGAGGAGGCGGCGGCGGAGCGGAGCGGGTGAGCTGGCGTTCGTGGGCGACGTTGGCGCGGAGCAGGCTGGTGACGTCCCAACCCGGAGTGGCGGCGTCGGTGGAGGCGTTGACCGATTCAAAGCGGGCGGAGCCGAGGGTGAGGGTGGAGCGGGAGGGAAACAGGAGCGCGTGCAATTCGGGCAGTTCACGCAAGGGGCGCCAGTCGGTGTCGGGCGCATCTACGGAGCGCACGGGCGTATCGGCGGTGATGACGTGGATGGCGGCCTTTTGTTTAAGCACCTCCAGCGAGTGCGGGCCGGTGGCGTGGCCGGCTTCGATGAGGTAGCACGAATGGGACATGCGGTGGTTAGGGTGCGCTGGCTGGATTGAGGAGCGATTGAAAAAACGAGGTGGTGTGCGCGAGGTCGTCCGGGACGAGGCCGTGGCTGGAGCGGAGGAGCGTGTCGGTAACTTCAGCTCCCCCGGCGCGGAGGAGGGTGGCGAGGCGGGGCGGGTGATCGAGGGGCACGATGGGATCGTGGTCGCCGTTGAGCAGGAGCACGCGTCGGCCAGCGAGGGAGCCGGGCGCGGCGGGTTGATCGAGCACGACCATGGGGCGGAGTAAAACGGCCCCGGCGAGCGGGATTTCGGGGTGAAGCTGGAGCAGGGCGGCGGCGATGTTCGCGCCATTGGAAAAACCAAGCGCGCAGAGGGGGTGGCGGGCAGGGGAAAGATCGTAGTGGCGAAGGGCTTCCTGGATGAAGGCGGCGAGCTGGGCGGCGCGGGCTACGACTTCGGCGGGATCGAAGCGGCCTTCGGCGAGGCGGGCGAAGAACCGGTTGGCTCCATTTTCCGAGACCAGGCCGCGAGGGGCGAGCAGGGCAGCACCGGGGGCCACGCGGTCGGCGAGGTTGACGAGGTCGTGTTCGTTGCCGCCAGTGCCGTGAAGGAGGAGCAGGGTGGGTGCGGCGGGTTGCGGGGCGGGGCGGAAGAGGTGCGGCCAGCTTGAGAAAGTCATCGGGAGCGGGGCGACAGGCGGACGGCGGGGCGCCCTACACGGCGGCGGCGCTGCGCCAGCGCAGGCCGGGGAGGGTGGCCAGGGCGATCAGGATGAGCTGGACGGCGGCGAAGATAATCAGGGCCCAGAAGCCCCGGTCGGTGAAGCCGTAGCTATGCAGGCCGACGCCGAGGAGGTTGGTGCCGAACCAGCTCCAACTGGTCACGATGTTGCCAAAGACGGCCAAGGCCATGAGGCCACGGGGGCCGGTGAGTTTACCCCAACGCGCGTGAAGGATGAGGGCGTTCCAGAGCACGATGATGAGAGCGCCGTTTTCTTTCGGATCCCAGCCCCAGAAGCGGCCCCAGGATTGGTCGGCCCAGATGCCGCCGAGGATGGTGCCGACGAGGCTGAAGAGGGTGGCGAAGCAGGTGATGCCGTAAACCATGCGTTCGAGGGCGACGCCGGTTTCGCGGTCGAGCGAGGAGGTGAAAACCCCGCGCAGGATGTAAAGCGCGGCGAGGAATCCGGCGAGGTAGGTGGCGCTGTAGCCGATGGTGATGATGACCACGTGGGTCGCCAACCAGAAGTTGGAATCGAGCACGGCGCGCATCATTTCCAAAGTGTCGCCGGAGAGCGAGAGGTGGTGGGCGATGATGAGGCCGGAGAAGCCGATGATGCCGCCGACGGCGCTGGCGAGGCCGCGCGGGTGGATTTTTTCCAGGATCAGGCAGAGGCCGACCGAGCCCCAGGCGACGAAGAGGGCGGAGGAGTAGAGGTTGGTCACGGGCGGGCGGCCTTCCAGCCACATGCGGGTGGCGATGCCGACCGTCATTAGCAGGAAACCCAAGCCGAGCAGATAGTAGGCGGAACGGGCGAGGACGTCGGGAAACTTGAGCCAGGAAAAGATGGCGAGAAGCAGGGTGGCGACGAAGATGACCATGCCGGAATAAAAGGGGGCGGCGGCCTTGTAGCGGGTTTCGGCGTCCACTTTGTCGAGGCGGTCGGCGTAGCGTTTGTCGAGTTCGGCTCGGAGGAGGCGGGTAATGGTGTTGAACTCCCCGGCTTTTTGGCCGCGCCAGGCGTAGGCGAGCCCGGCGTAGCTGAGGGCGTGGGCCTCGATGGCGCCGGTTTGAAAGGTGTTAAGCAAGACGGCGCCGGTTCTTTGCCAGGCGGTGTCGTCCTTTTCGGTGTCGGCGGGAGGGATGGGGAGGAGGTAGGCGTTTTGGGCCATGAAATCGAAACGACCGGCCAGCTCCATGACGCGATTGGCGGTGGCTTCGTCGTGCGGGAGTTTTTGCTGGCGCAGGCGGACGGCATCGATGCCGGCGGGCAGGGTGGTTTGAAAGTCGGTGAGTGCTTTGAGCGGATCGTCGAGGTCGGGAGGGACGAGTGAGGCCTGGAGGCGGACGTAGAGGCCGATGTTGTCGCGCAGGCGGATGATTTCGCTCTGGAAGCGGGTGCGGCGCTGGGCTTCGATGGGCTGGGCGAGCTGGGACTGGCGTTCGAGCTCGGTGAGGCCGGGGACGAGTTGGTTGTAGGAAAAGCGTTTTTTGCCGGCGCCGGATTCCTCGCTGAGCTTCAGGAGGGCGAGGACGTCGGGATGGAGGATCTCGAAGACTTGGTAGTCGTTGGATTTTTTATCGGAGAGGAGGAGGTCGGCGATCCACTGCGAGGGGGTGAGCGGGGTGCCATCGGCGAGACGCACGGTCTGGCGGCCTTGGAGTTGGAGCAGGGTGGTGCGGGCGACGGTATCGAGGGGCTTGATGCGGCCGCCAACCAGAACGGGCAAACGACCGAAGGCGACGTAATCGGGTGTGCCGGTCGGCACGCGGGGCGGGACGAGGGTGGAGCCGAGGTAGAGCAGGCCGAGGGCGAGGACGAGGAGCGGGAGAATTTTTTTCATCGGGACGTAAACTTAGGCGGCGGGCGCGGCGGCGGTGGTGGCGACGGGACGGGCGGCGCGTTTGCGGATGAAGCCGACGAGGTGTTGTCCGAATTGAAGAAGGAGGCCGACAGTCATGAGCAGGCAGCTGATGTAGGGGATGAGCCAGGACGGGTTGCGCACGACCTGGAGCACGGTGTTGGCGTTGGCGGCGTCCATTTGGTACTGGTAGTAGGTGAGGCCCTCGTGGCGCAGGGGATTGTTCATATAGATAAGCACCTCCCGGTCCTCGCTGCCGTCGGGACGGTTGATGCGCAGGCGGCTGGAGAAGTTTTTGGGGATATCGGAGCCGGGATAGACGTCGTGCGTAACCTTCAGGAGCGTGAGGGAATAGGGTTGGTAGGAACGTTCGGGGCGCAGACCGATGCGCCACTGACGGCCGGCGTAGGTAAACGTCTCGGATTCAATCAACATGGTGGAGACGAGGTAGGTGCCGATCAGACCCTCGGCGGAGACGACATCAACGAAGGCGGCGGGCCAGTTTTTCTTTTGCGGGTCGTAGGTGACGCGCATGGGCGTGACGGCGAAGCGGGGGCCCAGACCGGCGTTGGCGAGATTCGGGACGGTGAGCTGTCCGGCAGGGAGTTGTTCTTTCTGGGCAAGCGCGGCGTTGGGGTAATAGGCGCGCGGAACGATGCGGAAGGGCAAGGCGGGCACTTGCACGGCTTCGTCGTGTGCGAGTAAACTCTCGGGAATGACAGTGACGATGTCGCGATCGGGGGCGGTGGTGTCGGCCACGGCAAGTTCGTTGAAGCGCCAGCTCACGGCGTGGTTACTGGTCTCGCCCTCCTTGAGGCTGACCTGGTATTCCTCCTGGAACAGGCCGGTGAACAATTCACCGAGCAACAGAAGAATGAGGCCGCCGTGCACGAGCTGGATGCCGGCTTTTTTCCAGGTGAGGGCGAAGCGTTTCAGGTGGGTGGCGACGAGGTTGATCAAGAGCAGGCCGCCGATGAAGTAGCCGCCGGGAAAAATGGGCAGCGGGTAACCTTGGATGTCCTGGAGCACGATGAAGCTGCGGAACCATTTCTCCTGAACCGCCCAGATGCCCAGGTGCACCTGGTCGATGGTGGCGAAAAACACCAGCAGTGCCGAGAGCGCGAGCAAGGCGACGGTGAGTTTCAGGGAGACGAAAAACTTGATGAATTCGCGGGTGAGTTCGCGCATGGAAATTGGGTGGGAGGCGGGTTGAGCCAGAGGGTGCGGGAAGGTGAAGGGCGGAGCTTAGCTTTGCGGGCGCAGGGTTTTCAGGAAGGCAAGGAAGGCGGGCTTTTCCTGGGCGACGAGGGTATCGGGGCCGTCGAGCTTGAAAAACCAGGTGGCTCCGGCGTGGGGCACGATGGCGCCGAGCACGCGTTTGGCTGGCGGAGCGCCGGGGCCGACGAGTTCGGCCACATCGACGTGGAAATCCCCGACATGAAGGTGCTGGAGTGCGCCGCCGAGTTGGTCGGCACCGAGGGCGGGCAGGCCGATTTGCTGGCGCCAGCGGTTCACGTTGGCGAGGTTGCCGCCGACATCGCCGGGGAAGGCGGTGACGGAGAGCTCGGCTTTGGCACCGGCTTCGCCGGGGACGAAAAAGGTGGCTTTGCGCATGGGGCGTTCGGGGCCGGCTTGCCAATGGGCGGGGGCGGTCCAGACGAGGCCGGGGCCAGAAGCGGTGGTGACGGCGGTGTTGGCCATGGAGGCTCCGGCGGCGGGAGAGACGGGAGCGGGCGGCGGGGAGCCAGGAGCGGGGAGGGAGGATGCGGGTGTCGCGGTGGCGGGCTCGGGGGATTTGGCCACGGTGTAGGTGCGGACCTCATCCCGGCGGCAAGCGGTGAGGGTGAGCAGGGAGCAGGCGATCAGGAGGGTGGAGAGAGGGCGGTTCATGCGCGAAGAGACCGCACGGTTTTCGTTTTGGTCCCGGTGCGCAAATGATTCCCGCGTTTATCAGTGCAACCGGGGCAGAGAATAAGCGGTCGGGCGGATTGCGCATGCTTGTATGCCGAACCGGGGGCGCTAAACCTGCGCGGTTATGAGTCTGCACCCGATGGGCGATACCGCCTACCTGATTATTTTGGAGGATGAAATGAGTCCGAGCCTGCTGGCGCGGGTGCAGGCCTTGGCGGCAAATCTACGTGCGGATTGTTTGCCGGGGGTGGTCGATATAGTCCCGGCCTATGCGTCGGTCGGGGTTTTTTACGTGCCGGAGGAAATCACGGTTGGTCGGGGAGAATTGCCCTGGCGGGTGGTTTCGGAGTGGCTCGAACGTCATCTGGCGGGCGATGCTCCGGTGGTGAAAAAGCCCGCGCGGGCGGCGCGCAGCCACGTTCTGCCGGTCTGTTACGGAGGCGAGTATGGGCCGGATCTTGAGGCGGTGGCCAAGGCGGCCAAGCTCACGCCCGAGGCGGTGATTAAATTCCACGCGGGCGAAACTTATCTGGTGGCGGCGATCGGGTTTGCGCCGGGGTTTCCTTATCTGCTCGGTTTGCCCAAGAAACTGGCCGCGCCGCGGCGGACGACGCCTCGCCTGCGGGTGCCGGCAGGCAGCGTAGCCATAGGAGGGGAACAGACGGGCGTTTACCCTTCCGAGACACCGGGCGGGTGGCAGTTGATCGGACGCACCGCGACCCGCCTGTTTGATCCGGAGAGGGCGGAACCGGCTTTGATGGCGCAGGGCGACAAGGTGACCTTTAAATCCGTGGCGACCTTGCCTGCACCGTCGCCGGAGGTTCGAGATGGATTGATCAAGCCAGACTCAGACGCGGCGGCGGATGGAGGAGGCGCGTTTGAGGTGATCAAACCCGGCTCCCTGACCAGTGTGCAGGATTTGGGGCGGCGTGGATTTGGCGCGCTCGGGCTTGGCGTGGGTGGAGCACTTGATCCTTGGGCGGCCATCGTGGCCAACCTGGCGGTGGGTAACGCGCCGGATGCCCCCCTGTTGGAATGCACGTACGTGGGGCCCGTTTTACGTTTCGAGACGCCTGCGGTGGTGGCACTCGCCGGAGCCGAAATCGCCGGGCGGGCGGCCGGGCGGCCGTTTTCACTGGCGGCGGGGGAAGAACTGGATTGTTCGTCGCTGACCAAGGGCGCGAGGCTTTATCTGGCCGTTGCAGGCGGTCTGCGGGTGCCGCGGAAAATGGGCGGAGCGGGCACGGTGATGGGCAGCGGCTTTGGCGGGTTCGAGGGGCGGGCGCTCAAGTCCGGCGACCGCTTGGTATTCGATTCAAAACCCGGAGCCGGGTTTGCGGGTAAAACCTGGCGGCTGGCGTCGCCGGTGCCGCTGGTCGGGCGCAAAGAAACGATCGAGGTGCGCCTGGTTCCGGGGCCGGATTGGGCGCGGATTTTTAAACGCATGGGACCGGGCGGAGCCGAACGCGCGGTGGAATCGCGGCGCTTTGAGTTGAGCGCCAAGTCCGACCGGATGGGGCTACGTCTGGCCGGGGAGGCGTTCACGGTGCCCGGCGGCGAGGAGGGCTGGTCGCGGCCGGTGGTGCCGGGCACGGTGCAGCTTCCGCCCGACGGGCAACCGATCATCCTGATGGCGGAGGGGCAAACGATCGGCGGATATGCCCAACTCGGCCAGGTGGCCTCGGTCGATTTGGCCAAACTGGCGCAGGCGCGGCCGGGAGCGGAAATCGTTTTTCGCGTATCGGAGCTTAGCACGGTGCAGCAGGCCCGGCTCAAAATCGCCGGCGATATGGCGCGCCTTCGGGTAGGTCTGGCGATGCAGCAATAAGCGGGGTGAAAAATGTGCCTGCGCGCGCCGCTCAGCATGGATATTAACGCCGACGCAGGCGAAGGCGGCGCGCGGGATGAAGCCTTGTTTGCGGGCGGAATCTCGTCGGCCAACGTCGCCTGCGGCGGGCATGCGGGGGACGCGTTCACCATGGCGGCCGCTTGCGCATTGGCGGCGCGACACGGGGTCGCGTTGGGCGCGCATCCGGGTTACGCGGACCGGGCGAATTTCGGGCGCCGGGAGTTGGCTTTGAGCTTGGCGGAATTGACGGAGTTGTTTCGGGGGCAAGGTGAGGTTTTGGCCGGGGCGGCGCATCGGGCCGGAATCCGGCCAGGGCATGTGAAACCGCACGGGGCGCTGTATCATTTTCTGCATCAAGATCGCGCCGCCGCCGAAGCCTGTGCGCGGGTGGTGGCGGCGGGTTGGCCGGACGTGGCGCTGGTCGGCTTGCCGGAGGGCGAGTGGCGGGCGGCGGCGGGCCGGGTCGGGCTGGGGTATGTTGCCGAGGGGTTTCTGGACCGGGCTTACCGACTGGATGGAACGCTGGTGGCGCGGGGCCAGCCCGGGGCGGTGTTGACCGAGGAGGCGGCGGTGGTCGCGCAGGCTCTGGCTTTGGCGCAGGCGGGCAGGGTGCGAACGCTGTGCGTGCACGGGGACGGGCCGGATGCGGTGCGTTTCCTCGGCGCGGCGCGGCGCGCGCTGACAGCGGCGGGCTTTACGATTTCGGCGGCGCGGCCGGAGTGAACGGGGGCAAGGGTTTGGACGGCAGCAGCAGCAGAGTCAGACCGCCGACCACGAGGAAAATGGAGTAAAAGGTTCCCCGGGTAAGGCCAAGAATGAGTCCGGCATCGGGCTCGCGATAAAGTTCGGTGATCGCGCGCACCACCGCGTAGGCGAGCAGAAAAACCCCGGTGATGCGGCCCGGTTTTTGGCGCAGCCACGGGGTTTTCCAGAGCAGCCATTGCGTCAGGCCGAGCAGCAAAAGCCCCTCGAGGGCGGCGGCGTAGAGCTGCGAGGGATGGCGCGGCTCGATCAATAGGGTCGGGGTGCCGGGGCGGGCGCTTTCGGGGAAAATCACTGCCCAGGGTACACGGGTGGGGCGGCCCCAGAGTTCGCTGTTAATAAAATTCGCGATTCGTCCGAAAAAAATCCCCGCCGGGGCGACGCTGGCCACGAGATCGCCCAGGTGAACCCACGGCATGCGGAAACCTCGCGCGCACCAGGCCAGCGCGAGGGCTACGCCGAGGAAGCCGCCGTGGCTGGCCATGCCGCCTTCCCAAACCCGCAGGATGATCAACGGGTCGCGCACGAGTTCGGACGGTTGATAAAACAAGAAATACCCCAACCGTCCGCCCACCAACACGCCGATCACCAACGCGGTCATTAAATCGGCGATGCGTTCGTGATTCAGCGCCGTCAGTCCCTTGCGCCCGTAGCGATTGAGCAGCCACCACCCGGCCGCGAAACCAGCCAAGTAGGCCAGACCATAGTAGCGTATGCCCGCGGTGTCGGAAAACTGGATCAAAAACGGACTCAGGTCGTGCACCCAGTAGGCGAGCGGTAAGGTCATGGCGCTATACATGGTGACAAAGTCCCTTCAAGTGCGGCTCCACTTCAAGCCGCCAATGAGAAATTACTTGGTTAACTTGGGTTCACTTCTGTCATTGCCCTTGACCGAAATGAATTGTGTAAAAGACTCCGGTTTCCCCATCCCCTATGAAAATCTCCGCAGTAGTTGCTTCGGTAGTATTTAGCGCGGTTTCGCTCCTGTCTTCCGGCTGTGCTGTGTTCAGCAAAGGCCGCTCCCAGACCGTTGTGGTTCGCTCCACACCCGCCGACGCCGTGGCAAAAATCAATGGCGTCGAAGTCGGCCGCACCCCGTTCAAAGTGAAGCTCTCCCGCTCCGAGGTGTATCGTCTCGATTTCGCCAAGTCCGGTTTCTCCCCGCAGTCGGCGGTTTTGTTCCCCTCGTCCGAGGAGTATGACAAACGCTTTTTGAAGTGGGGCCTCGACTATGATCTCGGTGCCGCCACCGACATCATCCCCGGCGAGCTCGCCGTCGTGATGAAGCCCAGTCTCGGCGATATTGCCGAGGCGGACCGCTTTGAGGAAATGGCTGCGCAAATCAGCCGCGCCGACGCCATGCTGGCCAGCGGAGAACTGAGCGCAGCTGACCACAAATACTTAATCTCACAGATCGCGGCCACCTACCACACCGCGCTGTAATCTGGCGTTAACGCCGCGCTCTTCAAAAGGCACCCGTTCGGGGTGCCTTTTTTGTTGCCCGAACCCCGGGATGGCGTGCCTGTTAGCGGCCTAATTTAAATGAGCGCCCTTCAACGCACCCCGCTTCGCGATTTTCATGCCGCCCACGGCGCCCGCCTGGTCGATTTCGCCGGCTGGGAAATGCCCGTTCAGTACCGTTCCATCCTGGAAGAACACAAGGCGGTGCGCCGCGCCGCCGGTTTGTTCGACGTCAGCCACATGGGCGAGGTGGACGTGCGCGGACCGCAGGCGCTGGCGTTTCTGGAGCACTTGGTGACCAACGAAGTGGCCAGGCTTTACCCCGGTCGCGTGCTCTATTCGCCGATGTGCAACGAGGCCGGCGGCACGGTGGACGACCTGTTGGTTTATATGCGCGGACCGGAGGATTATTTCCTCTGCATCAACGCCGGTAACATCCCCGCGGATCTGGCCTGGATACACGCCCAGGCGAGCGGCTTTGAGGTCACCATCACGGACCGTTCCGCGGATTACGCCTTGCTGGCGGTGCAGGGGCCGCGCGCGGCGGAGATCGTGCAAACGCTCACCGGGGCCAAGCTCGGGGCGGTGGGCTATTACCATTTTTGCGAAGGCACGGTGGCCGGGGTGCACTGCCTGATCAGCCGCACCGGCTACACCGGCGAGGACGGTTTCGAGCTTTACCACGCCGCCGCCGATGCCGTCGCGCTGGCCGAGGCGCTGCTCGCCGCCGGGCGTCCCTTCGGGCTCGAACTGGCCGGACTGGGCGCGCGCGACAGCCTGCGTCTGGAAGCGGGGTATCCGCTCTACGGGCACGAGCTCTCCGCCACCCTTTCGCCGCTCACCGCCGGACTCGGCTGGACGGTGAAATTAAACAAGGCGCTCCCCTGCGTGGGCCATGACGCGTTGGTTAAGGAGAAAGCCAACGGCGCGCCGAATAAGGTGGTGTTTTTCCGCACCGGCGACCGGCGCATCGTGCGCGCCGACACTCCCGTGCTCGGTCCCGACGGCGCGGTGGTGGGCCGAGTGCTCTCCGGCACGCTCTCGCCGATCTTGAACGAGGCGATAGGTTCCGCCCTGGTGGAAACCCCCGCCGCCGCCGGAGCCCTGGCGGTGGATATTCGCGGTACCCTGATTCCGCTACAACCGGCCAAGCCGCCTTTTGTCGCCCTGAAGCAGGGTTGATTTCAGGCTTTCCCCGCCCTCACTCAACCGCCTCCCTACCTTATCTTCTCATGAGCAACATTCCCGCCGATCTGCGCTACGCCAAGTCCCACGAATGGATCCGCCCCGCCGGCGACGGCACGGCTGTGGTGGGCATCACCGATTACGCCCAATCCGCGCTGGGCGACATCACCTTCGTGCAATTGCCCAAGGTCGGCGCGACCTTCGCCGCCGGGGCGACTTTCGGGGTGGTGGAGTCGGTCAAGGCGGCGTCGGATCTTTACGCCCCGGCGGCCTTCACGGTTTTGGAAATCAACACAGCGCTCGATGTCGCGCCTGAATCCCTGAACAAGGAACCCTATGATGCGGCCTGGATGCTCAAGGTGCGCCTGACCGGCGAACTGCCGGCCGATTTGCTCGACGCCGCCGCTTACGCCCGGCAACTGGGTTGATCCCGGAGTTTTGACGCGGGGTGGATTGTATTGTTTCACCCTTGGACCGCTGTTTTTTTCCGGCGGCTTTTTTTATGACCTCATCGTCCAGGCCAAGCGCGGGGGTTGCCGATTGGGCGAGACCTCGCATTCTGTTTTTTATGAAACGCTTTTTTATCGGATTACCCGTGATCTTGGTCGTGTTCTGGCAGCTCACCGGGTGCGCCACGGTACAGGAAACCGGGCGTAAGCAGGTTATCCTGATGTCGGCCTCGCAGGAGGCGGAGATGGGGCTCGACGCGTTTAGCCAGATTAAGAAAGCGGAAAAAATCTCCCGTGATCCGGCGGTGAACGCCCGTATCCAGCGCATCGGTAAAAACATCGCCGGGGCGGTGGGGCGCGATTTGCCCAACGCACAGTGGGAGTTTGTCGTTTTCGAGTCCGAACAAATCAACGCCTTCGCCCTGCCGGGCGGCAAAGTCGGCGTATATACCGGCTTGATCAACCTCGCATCCAGCGACGACGAAATCGCGGTGGTCATGGGCCATGAAGTCGCCCATGTGAGCAGCCGCCACGGGGCCGAACGCCAGTCGCAGGCGATGTTGATCGGCCTCGGCGGAGTGGCGCTGGGCGTAGGCACGCAGAATGATAAAAACCAGGAATACTACCTGCTCGCCTATGGCCTGGGCAGCACGCTGGGTTCGCTGGCGTATTCACGGGAACACGAGACGGAGGCCGATGTGGTCGGGCTGCGTTTCGCGGCCCGGGCCGGTTACGATCCGCGCGCCGCGGTCACCTTCTGGACCAAGATGGCGGCCAAGGAAACCGGCGGCCGTCCACCCAAGTTTTTATCCACCCATCCGCCGTCCCAGGAGCGCATCGCCAACTTGCAGCGGCTCGCGCCCGGATTGATGCCGGTTTACGAGCAGGCCCGGGCCAATCAAGCGATGGGCGGCGCTCCGGCTGCGGCGGCGTCTCCGGCGACTGCTCCGCGTAACGCACCCGCCACCGTAACCCCGCCTAGGCCCGCGCCTGCGCCTGCCAAGCCCGCAACCACCGAACAGGAGGAGTTGAAACGGTTTTTGGGGCGCTGAACCCAAGGTGCCGCGCGCGAAGGCCTCGGCGAGACGCCGAGGCCAGCACCCGAGACGGGTACGCTCCCCGGACCTCCGGATTTCCGGACCGCCGGAAATTCCGGAACCTGGGGGGCGGCCGTGTATCACGAGACTTTCTTAATTAATCACTTACGCCACCCGCCATGTTTGATCCCGTCGAAGCCCTGAAAGAGTTTATCCGTCATCCGAGCGTTTCCGCCGACCCCGCGTTTCAGGCGGGCATGCATGGCGCGCGCGATTTCATCGCCGGTTTGCTGGGAAGTATCGGTTTCGCGGTCGAGATCGTGCCTACGCCTTTGCATCCGGTGATCCTGGCCGAGCGCAAGGGGCCGGATTCCTGGCCGCATGTGATCATCTACGGTCACTATGATGTGCAGCCGGCGGACCCCCTCAACCTCTGGAGCAGCCCGGCTTTCGAGCCTTCGGTGCGCGGCGAGCGCATCTACGGGCGCGGCGCGGCGGACAACAAGGGGCCCTTGCTCACGCATGTCGCGGCGGTGGCGCGTTTGCTGGAGCGTCGGCCCGATTTGCCCTTGCGCATCACCTTCATGATCGAGGGCGAAGAGGAGATGGGCAGCCCGAGTTTTCCTGGATTTCTCAAGGACCACGCGGAGCGCCTGCGTCAGGCGGATATGGTTTTGTTATCCGACACCGGCAGTCCGCGCGAAGACCAGATCGTGCTGACCTGCGGCTTGCGCGGACTGGTGCTGTGCGATGTCGAAGTGACCGGGGCGCGCACCGATTTGCACTCCGGGCTGCATGGCGGCGTGTTGCGCAATCCGATCCAGGCCCTGGCCGAGTTATGCGCGTCGCTGCACGATGCCGACGGGCGGGTGAATGTGCCGGGCTTTTACGATGACGTGCTTGATGTCGAACCCTGGGAACGCGAGCAACTGGCGCGTTTCGGGCAGAGCGAGGCGCAGTATCGTGAGTTTCTCGGCATTCCGGCGTTTTATACGACGAAGGGCTACACACCCTTTGAAGCGACGCGCTTCCTTCCCACGCTGGAGTTCAACGGCATCGGCGGCGGTTACCAAGGGCAGGGCACCAAGACGGTGATCCCGAGCAAGGCCTTTGTTAAAATCAGCTGCCGACTGGTCGCTAATCAGCAGCCGGAGAAGATCAGGGAAGTGCTCTACCGAACCATCGCCGGGCGCATGCCCAAGGATATTACTTATCGGGTGATCGACCAGCACAGCGGCACGCCTTACGTGGTGGTGCCGCCCGACCGCAGCAACACCCCCGCCGGACAGTCGCCGGTGCTGGCGCGGGCTTTTCGTGCGGCGGACGCCGCCATCGCGGAGGTGTTCGGCAAGCCGCCTCTCTATCTGCGCGAGGGCGGCAGCGTGCCGATCATCGCCGACATCAAACGCGTGCTGGGTCTGGATTCGGTCATGATGGGACTTTTTCTGCCCGAGGATAATTTACACGCGCCAGACGAAAGTTTTCACCTCGGGGTGATGCGCAAGGGGATTGCAGCATCGGAGCGCATCCTTGAGGGCATCGCTGCTGGAGGAAGATGACAGGGAGACAGAGTCGGTCCGGTTAATTCCGAACCGGTATTTGTATAATTTTATTCACTTTATCTTGCATTAGGCCGCATGGTGGGCATCTCTTTCGGCTGTATGAAACCATCCAAGCTTCTTTGCTTGGTTGCCCCAATTCTCCTCGGTGCCACTACCCTTTTCGGCACCGAAGTTTCCCCCATGCGTAGTTGGACTGACCTTCAAGGCCGGTCGATTTACGCCCGGCTCTTGGCTCCGCCGAATGAGGGCGTTATAAAAATCGAACGCGAAGACGGACAGGTATTTAACCTGAATGTGGCGCGGCTTAGCCAAGCGGACCTAGACTACCTGCGCTCGCTCGCCGAACCGGCCCCGGCGGAATCACCTAGTGTTCTGACCCTTTAATATCTTTACGATTAAGTGCGGCACGGGCGGCGCTGATTT
>JAPLTN010000003.1 GCA_026398135.1 Verrucomicrobiota bacterium | reverse complement strand
TACCTCGCCCACCCCATGCCGCACGTCCCGCTCGCCGTGAGCGCGAGGTTCAAAGGCAAATCCGGCGCCGGTCTTTACGGCGACGTGATGCTCGAACTCGATTGGTCCGTCGGCGAAATCCTCCGCGCCCTCGAGACCCACGGGCTCGACCGCGACACGCTCGTGATCTTCACCAGCGACAACGGGCCGTGGCTGAGCTACGGCGACCACGCGGGCAGCGCCGGCCCGTTCCGTGAGGGCAAGGGCACCGCTTGGGAAGGCGGCACCCGTGTCCCGTGCCTCATGCGCTGGCCCGGGAAAATCCCCGCCGGTCTCCGCAGCGACGCCACCTTCATGACCATCGACGTGTTGCCCACGCTCGCCCGCCTGATCGACGCCCCGCTGCCCGCGCTCCCGATCGACGGTCGCGACGTCTGGCCGCTTATCGTCGGCCACCCCGGTGCCGTCAATCCCCACGAGGGTTACGCCACGTGGTTCAACCAAAACGAGCTCCAGTCCGTCCTGTCCGCCGACGGCCGCTGGAAACTCGTCTTCGCCCACCGCTACCGCACTCTCGCCGGCCGTCCCGGCGGACGCGACGGTCAACCCGTAAAATACGATTCGGCTACCCTCCCCGCGCCCGCGCTCTTCGAACTCGCCCGCGATCCCGGCGAGACCACTGACGTCGCCGCCGCCCACCCCGAGATCGTTCAACGTCTCCAAACCTTCGCCGAAAAATGCCGCGCCGATCTCGGCGATTCGCTCACCGGCCGCACCGGCAAAGGCCTCCGCGAACCCGGCCGGTTCACCCAGTAACCCGACCATCAATCTTACCCGTATGCATCCGCTCCCCTTCTTCCGCTTTCTCCCCCTCTCTCTTTCGCTCCTTCTCCCCGTCTCCGCCGCCACAGGAGCCCCGGCCGCCACCCCGCCGCCCAACATTCTCTTCATCGCAGTCGACGACTTAAACGACTGGATCGGGCCGTTGCGCGGCCACCCGCAGGTCAAGACGCCGCACCTTGATCGCCTAGCCAAGCGCGGCGTCACGTTCACCAACGCCCACTGCGCCGCTCCGCTTTGCAACCCGTCCCGCGCGGCGGTCTTCAGCGGTCTCCAACCGTTTCAAACCGGCGTGCTCGCCAACGACGAAAAGACGATCCGCTCGGCGCGCCCCGATCTCGTCTTGCTCCCCCGGCACTTTCAAGAGGCCGGCTACCGCACCTTCGGCACCGGCAAACTCCTTCACCAAAAAGGCACCGGCCTCTGCGAAACGGAGTTCTACCCCGAGCAGCGCTGGAGCCCGTTCACCCCCGAAGCCGTGCTCTACACCGTCGAAGAACTGCCCTCAAAGGGTTCCGCCAATCCGCAGCACCACACTGTCCTCAAGGGTCGGCCCGTTGTCCTCCCGCTCAACCGCATGCCCAGCGACCGGGCCGCCGCTTCTCGCAACGGAGAGTCCTTCGACTGGGGTCCGGTCGATGTGGACGACGCCGATTTGGGCGACGGCCAAATCGCCGACTGGGCCGTGCAGCAAATCCGCACCCAGGCGAAAACACCCGCACAGCCTTGGTTTCTCGCCGTCGGCTTTTATCGCCCGCACATCCCGCTCTTCGCTCCGAGAAAATACTTCGATCTCTACGCCGGCCTCGACATCCAACTCCCCGTCACCAAAGCCGACGACCTCGCCGACCTCAGCGACACCGGCCGCCAGTGGGCCCGCGATCCCGTCACCGCCGGCTCCCACGCGTCCGTCGTGAAACACGGCCAATGGAAGGCCGCCGTCACCGCCTACCTCGCGTGCGTCTCGTTCATCGACGCCCAAGTCGGGAAACTCCTCGACGCCCTCGACGCGAGCCCCGCCGCCGCCAACACCGTGATCGTCTTCTGGGGCGACCACGGCTGGCACCTCGGTGAAAAAGAACACTGGGGCAAATGGACCGGCTGGCAGCGCTCCACCCGTGTACCGTTGCTGATCGCACCTCCGATGAGCGGCTCGACCGCGAATTTCCCCCGCGGTGCAACCTGCGCCGATCCCGTCGGCCTGATCGATCTTTACCCCACGTTGATCGACCTGTCCGGCATCGCCGCCCGCCCCGGTCTCGCCGGTACATCGCTCGCGCCGCTGCTAAAAAATCCGCCGACCACCTCCGGGCGCCACATCCTCACGAGCTTCGACGTCGGCAATTTTTCCGTCACCGGCGCCCACTGGCGCTACCTCCGCTACGCCGACGGCAACGAAGAACTCTACGACTCCGTCAACGACCCGCACGAATGGACCAACCTCGCCGGCCGCCCAGAGGTGCGTGCGATCCAGCAAATGATGGCGGCCAAGATTCCGGTCCTTCCCGCCAGCCCGCCGGATGCTTCCGCTCCGCCCGCCAAATCCAGCCGCAAGAAAAAGAACGCCTCGCCCTGAGCTGGGCTTTCCTCACACCGATTTTTTTCGCCCGCCACTTTCCACCCCACCTCCCTTCGCATGAAGGCCCACCTTCTTCTCTCCCTCTCGCTTTCCCTCCTTCTCTCCTTTTCCGCGACGGCTGCCACCACGGCGGAGCCAAAACCGGACCGGCTGACGACCTACAAAACCGCAAACGGCGTCGAACTAAAATTGCACGTCTTCGAGCCGATGGGCCTCCAGCCCTCAGACCGACGGCCCGCCATCGTCTTCTTTTTCGGCGGCGGCTGGAACAGCGGAGAGGCGAAGCAATTTTATCAGCAGGCCCGAGCCCTCGCGGATCAGGGAATGGTCGCTTTTTCCGCCGACTATCGGGTGAAGAGCCGCAACCAAACCACACCCTTTGAGTGCGTGCTGGACGGCAAATCGGCGATCCGCTGGGTGCGCCAGCACGCCGCCGCACTGGGCGTCGATCCCGAGCGCATCGCCGCCGCCGGCGGTTCGGCCGGGGGCCACGTCGCCGCCAGCGCCGGCTTGGGACTCGGGGGCGAGGAACCGGCCGAAAACGCACAAATCAGCTCCGTGCCCAACGCCCTGATTCTCTTCAACCCCGTGCTCGACACCACGGAGCAGGGTTACGGCGCGAGGAACTTCAAGCCCCACCAGCAAACCGCTCTCTCGCCCAGTCACCACGTGCGCAAGGGACTCCCGCCAACAATCATTTTTCACGGCACGGCGGACACCACGGTACCTTTCGAAAACGCCGAGCGGTTCACCCGGCTCATGACCGCAGCGGGCAACCCCTGCACGCTCGTGCCGTTCGAGGGGAAGGGCCACGGCTTCTTCAACGGAAAACTCTCCCGCCCCTCAAGCGACGGCGTTGATTACAATCTAACAGTGCTGCGGACGATCGAATTTCTGACCGCGCGCGGCTACATAGCCGCCAAACGCTAAGGCGTCGTCCCCCCAAATCTTCCCATGCACCCGCTCCGTTTCCTTCGCCATCTCCCCTGCTCTCTTTCCTTCCTGCTCTCCCTCTCTGCGGCCGCCGCGCCCGCCGCCAAGCCCAACTTCATCGTCATTCTCTCAGACGACCAAAGCTGGGTGGGCACTTCTCAGCGCATGATCCCGGGCAACCCCGAGACGGCCAGCGACTATTTCCGCACCCCCAACATCGAACGGCTCGCCGCCCAGGGCATGGTATTTTCGAGCGGCTACTCGCCCGCGCCGTTTTGCTGTCCTACGCGGCGGAGTTTGCAAGTTTCGCAGACGCCCGCGCGGCACGAGTATCAAGCCAACCGCGAAGGCTGGCCCGCCGTCTATCGCCAGCAGTTAAACATCCCGCGTATGCTCAAGGCGGCCGATCCTCGCTACCGCACGGCGCACTTCGGCAAATGGGATCATCGCTACGACAAGGTAACGCCCGCCGACCAGGGCTACGATGTGAGCGACGGCCCGACGGGTAACGCCGACGGCAACGGTCTGGGCAACGGCTCCGGGCCCGGCAGCAAAACCGGCAAGACCTCCGAGCTTCCGGATCCAAAACTGGTCGACAGCCTCACCGCCCGGGCGGGTGCGTTTATGGAGGAGCAGGCGCGCGCCGGCCGGCCGTTCTATTTGCAGGTGTCGCATTACGCGGTGCACCTCGACATCCAACACAGCGCCGCGGCGATGGCGCGGACCGATTCGCTCCGGCCGGGAAAAAAGCACAATCTGGCGACCTTCGCCGCGATGACCGACGATCTCGACGCGAGCATCGGCCGGCTCATGGAAAAAGTCCGCGCGCTCGGGCTGCTCGAAAACACCTACATCTTCTTTCTCTCCGACAACGGCGGGCGCGGCAGCCTTCCCGACAGCAAGGATCTTGGGCTCGGTTTGAACCACCCGCTGCGCGGCGCAAAATCAAACCTGTATGAAGGCGGCATTCGCGTGCCCTTCATTGTGGTCGGGCCCGGCGTGAAGGCCGGCAGCGTGAGCGAGGTGCCCGTCACCGGCCTTGATTTCCTTCCCACCATGGCCGAACTCTCCGGTTACCCGGCCCCGCTGCCCGCGACCATCGACGGCGGCAGCATGACCTCCGTGTTGCGCAATGCCGGCGCGGGCGAAGTGAAACGCCAACGGCCTTACTTGATCTTCCATCAGGCAGTCGACCGCGCCCCGCAGTCCGCCCTGCGCTGGGGCGATTTGAAATTGGTGAAAACCTGGAAGACGGGAAAACTCGAGCTGTTCGACCTCTCGAAAGATCTCGGCGAAGCCCGCGATCTTTCCGGCACTATGCCGGAAAAAACCAAGGAACTCGACCGGGCCCTCACGACCTTCCTCACCGACGTGAAGGCAACGACCTTGCAGACGAAAGCCGGCAAGGAGGAATAACCTCACCGGGCGCACTCGACTCGGCCTCCCCTCACCGCTGAGGCCTTGGGCTAAATCCGGAGCGCCGCTCATCTCATTATCCAACTCCGAATCCAAATTGCTCCGCTTCCCGATGAAAATCCCCTTCTCCCCGTATCTCCTTCTTTCCGTCTCTCTGGCCCTCCTGCTCTCCCTCTCCGCGACAGCCGCTACCGCGGCCACCAAGCCCAACATCCTCATTCTCTTCGCCGACGATCAGCGCGCCGACACCATCGGCGCCCACGGCAACGCTCACATCAAGACGCCCGTCATCGACGGCCTCGTGCGCGACGGCACGAGCTTTCGGCGCAACTACGTGATGGGCGGCAACAGCGGCGCCGTCTGCGTGCCCAGCCGCGCCATGCTCATGACCGGCAAGACGTGGTTCGCGATGAATACCGCCACCCTCGCCGGCGAGAAACTCCTGCCCGAACTCTTCGGCGAACACGGCTACACCACTTTCGGCACCGGCAAATGGCACAACGGCCAGCCCTCGTGGCTCCGCGCGTTCCAAAAGGGCGAGCGCATCATGTTCGGCGGTATGTCGGACCACGAAAAAGTTCCCGTCCGCGATCTCGGCCCCGACGGCAAACTCACCGAGCAACGCATCGGCGAGAAATTCTCCACCGACCTGTTCGCCGACGCCGCGATCCGCTTCCTTGAGCAACACGACTCCGCGGCGGGCGCAAAACCGTTCTTCTGTTACGTCGCCTTCACCGCGCCCCACGACCCGCGCCAACCGCCGCCCGGTTTTCCCGCGGACTACACGTCGCGCCCGCCGCTCCCGCAGAATTTCTTGCCCCAGCTCCCCTTCGACAACGGAGCCATGACCGGCGGCCGCGACGAAAACCTCGGCGCTTGGCCGCGCACCGAGGCGATGATCCGCGACCAGCTCGCCGAATACTACGCGATGGTCGAACACATGGACGCCCAGATCGGCCGCATCCTCGCCGTGCTCAAGACCCGCGGACTCGCCGAGAACACGATCATCGTCTACGCCGCCGACAACGGACTCGCCCTCGGCAGCCACGGCCTCCTCGGCAAGCAGAGTGTCTTCGAGCACTCGATGCTCACTCCCCTCATCCTTGCCGGCCCCGGCGTGCCCAAAGGCAAATCCACCGCAGCCTTCACCTATCTCTTCGATCTCTTTCCCACGCTCTGCGAACTCGCCGGCGTGCCCGCGCCCGCCGGAGTTTTCGGCGAAAGCCTCCGCCCGCTTTGGGACGGCTCCAAGTCGAGCCTCCGCGACACCGTCTTCTTGCCCTACATCCAAATCCAACGCGCCGTGCGCGACGAGCGATGGAAACTCATCCGCTACCCCAAGCTCGGCTTCAGCCAGCTCTTCGACCTGCAAACTGATCCCGACGAGATGCGCTCCGTCTACGACGACCCCGCCCACGCCGCCCACATCACGCGCCTCACCGCCGCGATGAAGACCTGGCAGCAAAAAGTCGGCGACACCCTCGTGCTCAACGAAGGCAGCACCCCGCCCCCAAAGATCGATCTCACCGGCAAAGCCCGCCAAACCGACCAATGGCAGCCAGAGTGGATCGTCAAAAAATACTTCGCCCCGGCCAAGTAGCGCTCCGCTTCACCCGCCGGAGAAGAAAGTGGGGCCAACACCAACGCCCTTCGATCAACCGCCTGTCATCACGAGAAGCCCAGCGCCGAAGCACTCCGACTGAATTGCCTCGGCGCGCTTCGCGCACCTGCCAGTGAACTCATCGGGTTTGTCCTCGCGAGCCCGGCTTGGCGGGCTCGGCAATCCAACCACCAAAACACGGCCACCAAATCCGAGACGGGATAATCTCTCGCTTGCCCGCGCCATGGGCTGGGCTCACGTTCCGGGCCAAAATTCATGTCGTTTCCCACTCTTCCCGCGCTTCTCGCTTCCCGCGACCTACCTCCGGCCGAGCTCGCCCGAGACCCGGCCGCCGCCGTGCTCCGCATCTACGCGTGGATGCACGTCGCCCGCACCGGCGACAACCGCATCCTCGACCTCTTTCGCCAAGGCTTGATAAAGGGCACGGTCACGGGCGGCCAGGGCAACGAGGGCCTCATCGTTCCGCTCGCCCTCCTCGCCGACAAGGCCACCGACGTCATCTCGTTTTCGCACCGCGGCTTTGGCGGTCACCTTGTCTGGAGCGGCCATCTCTGCGACCACCTCAACCAATACTTTGCCAACGCCGCCAGCCCCACGAAAGCCCGCGAGGGTAACATCCACCACGGCGACCCGGCCGCCCGCTCGTTGCCCATGATCAGCCACCTCGGCGCCATGCTCAGCAACGTCGCCGGCCTGACCGATTCGCAGCGCCGCCTCGGCCGCCCCGCCGTCGGCTTCGCATTCTTCGGCGACGGCGGTTCCAGCACCGGCGACATCCACGAGACCCTCAACCTCGCCTCGCTCCTCTCGCTCCCCGTCATCTTCGTCATCGAGAACAACCGCTACGCCTACTCGACGCCTACCTCCGAGCAGTTTGCCCCCGACACCGAGCTTTGGCGCCGCGCCGCCGGTTACGGCATGGAAGGCTTCGCCATTGATACCACGATCGACGTCGCCGCCACCGCGCAGACGCTCGCCGCCGCCATCGAAAAAGTCCGGAAAACCTCGCGCCCGCTCCTCATCGAGGCCCACACGCTGCGCCTCCGCGGCCACGCCGCCTACGACACCTGCGACTACCTCCTCCCCGGCGAATCCGACGGCTTCTTCGCCCGCGACCCGCTCCCGAAATTCCGCGCCCAACTCGTCGCCGCCCATGGCGCCGCCCGCCTCGACGCCATCGACGCCGAGCTCAACGCCTGGATCGAAGCCTGCATCACTGTCTCCCTCGCTGTCCCCCGCCCCGCCGCCGACGCCGCCGCGATGCTCGCCGATGTCTTCGCCCCGGAAAACGCACCACTTCCCTGGCAGCCCACCCCCGCCGCTCCCGAAAATCTCAACAACGCCCAAGCCATCAATCTCGGTCTGCGCAAAATCCTCACCGAGCGCCCCGAGTCGCTCATCCTCGGCCAAGACATCGGCACCTACGGCGGCGCCTTCAAAGTCACCGAAGGCCTGCTCGCCACCTTCGGCCGCGCCCGCGTTTTCAACGCCCCCCTCGCCGAATCCGCCTGCACCGGCTACGCCATAGGCCTCGCCCTTGCCGGTCACCGCACCATCGAGGAGTTTCAGTTCGCCGACTTCGTGACTGAGGCGATGACCCAGCTCACCCTCAACGCCGCCACCTACCACTTCCGCTCCGGCGCCAAGGTCCCCGTCGTCTTCCGCCTCCCCTGCGGCGGCGGCCTCACCTTCGGCTCCTTCCACTCCCAGGAGCTCGAATCCGTACTCCTCGCCTTCCCCGGCCTGAAAGCCCTCTACCCCAGCACCGCTCAGGACGCCTTCGACTGCCTCCTCGCCGCCTACGAGGACGACAACCCCGTACTCCTCTTCGAACACAAAGCCCTCTATCGCCGGGGCAAATCGCACGTCGCCTGGAACCCCGCCTACCGTGACGTTTGGACACCCCGCCACGTGCGCTCCGGTCAACACGCCACCCTGGTCACCTACGGCGAGATGACCCACCTCGCCACCGAGGCCGCCGCATACCTGGAAACCGAATACGAAAAAACCCTCGACGTATTCGACCTCCGCGCCCTCGCCCCCCTCCGCCTCGACGCTATTCGCGCGTCCCTCGCCCGCACCCACCGCCTCGTCGTCCTCCACGAAGGCCGCCGCACCCACGGCTTCGGAGCCGAGCTCGTCAGCCAGATCCTCGAAACCCAGTTTTTCGACCTCGAAGCCCCGCCCCTGCGCATCGCCTCCCTCGACCTCCCCGTCCCCTTCGCCCCCGAACTCGAAGCCGCCTACCGCCCCACCCGCGACACCCTCATCGCCCGTCTCGTCACGTGGCTTGACTGACCCACCGTTTCATCTTTCCGCGTTTCCGCTATTCAACTTTTCCGCTTTTTTCCGTCATGCACCAAATCCCCTCCTCCCGCTGGGCCGCCATCAAACTCTTCGCCATGGACGTGGACGGCATCCTCACCGACGGCACCATCCACGTCTCCTCCGACGGCGTGGAGACCAAACAATTCTCCGTCCTCGACGGCATGGGCCTCGTCCGCCTCGCCAAGACCGGCGTCGCCACCGCCTGGATCAGCGGCCGCCTCTCCGGTGCCACCACCGTGCGCGCCACCGAACTTAAAATCCCCCACCTCGTCCAAGGCCGCACCGACAAACTCGACGCCCTACAGGAACTCGCCGCCGAACTCGAACTCACCCACGAACAGATCGTTTACATGGGCGACGACGACATCGACGCCCCCGCCCTCGAATGGGCCTCCATCGGCGTCACCGTGCCCGACGCCATGCCCGCCGCCCACGCCGCCGCCGACTACCTCACCGCCCGCCCCGCCGGTCGCGGTGCCGTGCGCGAAATCTGCGAACATATCCTCGCCGCCCAAGGTCATACCGACTTCCACCTCAGCGCGCCCCCCATCTCCCCCTAAATCAAACCCTTCACGCTCCCCCGATGTATCCCATGCCCAACGCTACCCTCCTGCGCTTCGTAGCCACGGCAGCATTGGTCATTGGACATTCGGCATTGGTCATTCCCGAGGCGCGCAGCGCGCCTCAGGTCACCGCCACCGCCCCGATCAAAAACTTCCGCCTGCCCACCTTCACCACCGAAGGCTTCCGCTACACCATGCTTCGCGCCGGCGAAGCCCGCCTGCCCGATCCCTCCCGGGTCGATGTCCTCGAAATGGAACTCACCCTCTTCAACGGCCTGGCCGATGAACAAATCGACTCCATGCTCGCCGCCCCCTCCGCCTCCTTCTTTCCCCAAAAACGCCTAGCCACCGGCTCTTCCACCGTCCGCCTCGAACGCCGCGACCTCACCGTTACCGGTGCCGACTGGAGCTACGACCACGCCGCCCGCGTCATCACCATCCGCCGCGACGCCCACATCACCCTCCGCGCCACCCTCGGCAACATCCTCCAATGACCCATATCCTAAAGCTCCGCCCGATCACCCTGCTTTCATTAGTCATTGGTCATTGGTCATTGGTCATTTCGGCGCTGGCCGCCGAGCCGCCCGTCCCCACCGAGTTGCGCAGCGTGCAACTCGTCATGACCTCCACCGACGACGAGACCACCGCCCTGGCCACCGGCAACGTCATCCTCACCGGTACCAACCTCCGCATCACCTGCGATCAACTCACCGTCGTCGCCACCCGCATCGGCGACAAAACCGCCACCGTCGGCACCCTGGAGAAGTTTAAATACATCCTCGCCACCGGCAACGTCCGCATCGTCCAGGGCGACCGCGAGTCCACCTCCCAACGCGCCGAGGTCTTCCCCCGCGAAGACAAAGTCGTGCTCAGCGAAGAACCCGTCATCATCGACCACAGCAACGGCTTCGTCGCCGCCGGCGAAAAAATCACCCTCTTCCGCGGCAAACGCGAAGTCCTCGTCGATAAACCCCGCTTCACCGGCCCCCCCGTCGGCGACCTCGGCGCCACCGCCACGCCCAAACCCGCCGCGCCCGCCACCGCCCCGGACCCAACCGTCACGTTCCCCAAGCCCCGCGCCCAATAAGCCGCCACCGTGACCACCTCCGCCTCCACTCCCGCTGCCGCCCCGATGTCCGAAATCGTCACCCACGGCCTGGTCAAAACCTACGGCCAGCGCACCGTCGTCTCCGGCGTGGACATCACCGCCCGCGCCGGCGAGATCGTCGGTTTCCTCGGACCCAACGGCGCCGGCAAGACCACCACCTTCTACATGATCGTGGGGCTCGTCCCCGCCACCAGCGGCACCGTCTCGCTCGACGGCCGCGACATCACCCGCCTGCGCATGCACGAACGCGCCCGCCTCGGCCTCGGCTACCTGCCCCAGGAACCCTCCACCTTCCGCAAACTCACCGTCGCGGAAAACCTGCTCGCCATCATCGAAGCCACCGACGTCCCCAAAAACCAACGCCGCGCCCGCGTCGAGGAACACCTCGAAGAACTCCACCTCACCCACGTCGCCACCCAAAAAGCCTACACCCTCTCCGGCGGTGAACGCCGCCGCCTCGAAATCGCCCGCGCCCTCGTCACCCGCCCCAAGTTCCTCCTCCTCGACGAACCCTTCGCCGCCATCGATCCCATCTCGGTCTCCGAAGTCCAAAAAATCGTCGTCGGCCTCCGCGCCAAAGGCATCGGCGTCGTCATCACCGACCACAACGTCCGCGAAACCCTCAAAATCGTGGACCGCGCCTACCTCATCCGCGATGGCCGCGTCTTCAAGGAGGGCACCAGCGCCACCCTCGTAAACGACCCCGAAGCCCGCCAATTCTACCTCGGCCAAGACTTCAACCTCTGACGCCCCATGTAGGGCGGGGTCGCCGCACCCCGCCGCTGCGTCCCCCCTCCAACCGCTTACCAGCCACCCCAAAGCCTCAAGTAACCTATTGGGTTACTTTGCCCCCCGCCTCCTGTTCCCCGCTCCCGCCTCCCCGCTCCTCGATCCTCTCTCCCCATGCACAAAGCCATCCACGGAATCACCGTCGCCCACTTTTTTGAAACCTACCGGGACAAACTCAAACTGGAGCTCCTCACCAGCCAGGACGGCGTTCACCGCCTCATCCGCGAGGGCTCGATCAACCGCCCCGCCCTCGCCCTCACTGGCTTCTTCAAGTATTTCGCCAACAAACGCATTCAGGTCATGGGCGCCGCCGAGATGACCTATTTCCGCACCCTCAACGCCGCCGAACAGACCCGCATCATGGGCGAAATGATCGACCGCCAGATCCCCTGCATCATCCTCACCCGAAATTACCAGCCCACCCCGGCCATGCTCGCCGTCGCCACCGAGCGACGCCTCCCCCTCTTCCGCACCGCCATGATCAGCATGCACTGGGTCAATCTCGCCACCCTCTGCATCGACAACGAATTCGCCCCCACCACCACCGTCCACGCCACCACCATGGACATCAAAGGCATGGGCGTCATGCTGCGCGGCGAAGCCGGCTCCGGCAAATCCGAGTGCGCCCTCGCTCTCATCGAACGCGGCCACTCCCTCGTCGCCGACGACCTCACCGTCGTCAAACGCATCGACGAACGCGATCTGCTCACCTCCGCCCGCCCGCTCAACCGCGGCTACATGGAGTGTCGCGGCATCGGCATCATCAACATCGCCGACATGTTTGGCGTGCACGCCGTGCGCCTCGACAAACGCCTCGACCTCGTCGTCACCCTCCGCGAATGGACCCCCGAGGTCGTCGAGGAACGCACCGGACTGGAGGAAAACTTCCACGAAATCCTCGGCCTCAAAATCCCCCTCTTCGAACTCTTTGTCCGACCCGGCCGCGACATGGCCCGCCTCGTCGAAGTCGCCGCCATGGTCCAGGCCCTCCGCCGCATGGGCCACGACCCCGCCCACACCTTCAACGAACGCCTCATCGCCCACATGGCCGCCCGCCCCGCCTCCGAGCCCGAACGCATCATCAAACCCGCCACCGGCACCAATTCCCCCTTCGCCAGCAGCAGCTCCAGCCGCCCCCCGCTCCCCCTATAAACCAGGTCGCCCCTCCTCCGTCATTGGACATTGGTCATTGGTCATTCGACATTTTTCCCTGCTCCTCGCTCCCTGATCCCCGCTCTCCATGTCCCATCCCCTCCGCTCCGACGGCCGCCAGCCCGACCAACTCCGCCCCGTCGCCTTCGAGGCCGGCATCGCCCCCCATGCCACCGGCTCCGTCCTCGTCTCCTTCGGCCAGACCCGCGTCATCTGCGCCGCCACCATCGAGCCCGCCGTGCCCACCTGGATGCGCCAGCAAAAAGTCCCCGGCGGCTGGCTCACCGCCGAATACTCCCTGCTCCCCTACAGCACCCACGAGCGCAAACAGCGCGACATCTCCCGGGGCAAACTCGACGGCCGCACTGTCGAGATCCAGCGCCTCATCGGCCGCTCCATCCGCGCCGTAATCGACCTCCAGAAACTCGGCCAAAACACCCTCTGGCTCGACTGCGACGTCCTCCAGGCCGACGGCGGCACCCGCACCGCCTCCATCACCGGTGCCTACCTCGCCGCCCGCCTCGCCATCCAGACCCTGCTCGACTCCGGTAAAATCAAGGAAAACCCCCTCGTCGATTCCGTCGCCGCCATCAGCGTCGGCCTGCTCCGAGGCCAAGCCCTGCTCGACCTCCCTTACGCCGAAGACAAAGACGCCGAGGTGGACTGCAACATCGTCATGACCGGCCGCGGCCGCTACGTGGAAATCCAAGGCGCGGGCGAAGAAGCCACCTTCACTGGCGACGAGTTCCAAACCCTCCTCACCCTCGCCCAAAAAGGCATCAAAGAACTCGCCGCCGCCCAAACCGCCTTCCTCAGCCGCGAACTCCTCAAACTTGGTTAAAGCACATTCCAAAATCCTAAATTCTCTACACTATGATCACCAGGCTCACCCTGCGAAACTTCAAAAGCGTGAAATTCCGTGAATATGATTTCACCTCGCTCGACCTATTCGTGGGCTGGAACAACTCAGGCAAAAGCACAGTCCTTCAGGCCATTGCCATATGGCAGTTTTGCGTTGACGAGTTTCGCCGCAGCAAACGAATCGGCACCAAGGGTATTCAGGTTATCCTGCCTAACTTTACCGCACTACCGGTTCCTGCCTTCAGTTTGTTGTGGCGAGACAAAAAAGATCGCGAATACCCGGAAATCGAAGGTAAAAAACAACAGAAATTTATTCTCATCGAGATAGAAGTGTCGTGGCGTGGTAAAGACGGCATGGAGCATACATTCGCTGTCGCCCTTCGCTACCAAAGCGCCCAGACGATTTACGCTATTCCGCAAAGCGGCTGGGCCAAGTTTCGCGAATTAGAGCAGCCCGAAATCGGGCTTCCCCTTGTAGCCTATGTTCCCCCGTTTTCCGGCCTTGAGCCCCAGGAGGAATGGCGCGACAGCGCCCCCTTGCGCAAGCAGGTCGGCAAGGCGCAACCTGGAAGCGTTCTCAGAAACCTTCTCCTCCTCGTCTGCCCTCCTCCCCCCCAAGAGTTCGTTCCAAAAGCCAAGCGTATCTTGCCCCCCGATTGGTGCGAAATTGTCGAGGTGATTAAACGCTGGTTCGGAGTCGAATTGCTGGAGCCAGGCTATATCGAAGGTAAGGACACCACCATCACCTGTGAATACCGACAACGCACAGACTCCGGCTACGAAACATTCGACATCATTTCAGGCGGTAGTGGCTTTCACCAAACGCTGACATTACTCGCCTTTCTTTACGGCTACAGGCCAACGACTATCTTGCTGGATGAGCCCGACGCGCATCTCCACGTAAATTTGCAGCGCGAGATTCTGGACTACTTCAAAGCCAAATCGCAGGAGCGCGGTGTACAATTCCTGATCGCCACCCATGCGGAAGAGTTCATGCGCGGCGTCGGTGGTCAACAGGTGGTATCTTTGCTGGCCGGCGGACCGGTTCGTTTACAATCAACTGGCCCTGTCATCGCCGCCATGGCGACATTGTCCAACGTAGAGATAGCCCGGCTGCGAGAATCCCCGACGATGGTTTATGTAGAGGGCGAAAGCGATGAACGCATCCTGCGCGCTTGGGCTCCAAAAGTCGGGGCGAGCGATTGGCTGCGTCAGATCGTGTTTCGCACCATGAACGGCGGGACTAAAGCCGACATGAAAGCCGAGGCCGACCACCATTTCTCCGCCTTGCAAACCGTTCTACCCCAAGTGCGTAGATTAATGATTTTCGATTATGACACGGACAAGACAGCTTTCCATCCTCGCAGCGATAACAGCGTGCTATTCGAGTGGCGGCGCAAAAACATCGAAAATTATCTCCTAGTGCCGCCCGCCTGGCACCGCGCAATCGAACGCGACCCTGCGATGCAATCCGTGGGCGAGATATTCGCCCAACCGTTGGTCACGCTCATCGACGCTTTCTTTACCGATCAAAATCTGATCCTGCCACCGGGAAAAAACTGGCGCGAACTCAACGCCAACATCTTTCAGGTACTCGACGGAAAACGCCTCCTATTCGAGAACGACGACTCGTTGTTTCACCAGCTTCGCACCCAAAACCCCGATCTTATTGCTCTGCGAGAGAAAGTCGCTGGCGCGATGGAAGAAGCAGAAATCCACGCCGACGTGCTCACGCTCTTCGCCAAGTTAAAACTTGCTACAGCGTCCTAATGGATTTCCGCAAACCGTAAATGCCATAACTCTTTTCTGCGTGGCATATAAACAGACTGATTAGATCCATCGATGTTTTACTTAGGATCGAAAACCCAGCCCATTTACCGCCCTATCATACGGCTTCATTCGGTTTAAAGGCTAATTGCCACAGCGAAGTCAAAATTAGCTAATCACCAGAGAACATATCAACGCATTCAAATTCATTGATATATCACTTGCCGCCCCACCCTCTTTAACCACTTTATAACTCATACTCCCCGCTCCCAAGTCATGCCCAACCGCGCCGATCGCCCCATTTCCGACCTCTTCGCTGAAAACCGCCCGCTCCGTTCCCTGGAGTTTTTCCCACCCAAGGACGACGCCGGCGTCGCCGCCCTCCGCGCCACCGCCACCGCCCTCCGTCGCATCCCCTGGGATTTCGTCTCAGTCACCTACGGCGCCGGCGGCACCACCCGCGACCGCACCGCCCAGGTCGGAGCCATCCTCAAAGATGAGCTCGGCTACACCGTCATGCCCCACCTGACCTGCGTGGGCCACTCCCGCGCCGAGCTCGACGCCATCGCCGACCAGCTCCACGCCCAAGGCTACCGCAACATCATGACCCTGCGCGGCGACCCGCCCAAAGGCGTTGCCACCTTCACCCCCGCCCCCGACGGCCTGCGCTACGCCAACGAACTCGTTACCCTACTCAAAACCCGCCACCCCGACTTCTGCCTCGGTGTCGGCGGCTACCCGGAAAAGCACCCTGAAGCCGTCTCCCTCGAAGCCGACCTCGACGCCCTCAAACGCAAAGTGGACGCCGGCGCCGCCTTCGTCACCACCCAGCTCTTTTACGACAACGCCATCTACCACCGCTTCGTCGAAAAGTGCCACGCCCGAGGCATCACCGTGCCCATCGTCCCCGGCATCATGCCCGTGCTCTCGTTAAAACAGGTGCAACGCATCGCCACCCTCTCGGGCTCGGTCCTGCCGCCCGCGCTCCTTCGCCGCCTTGAAGTCGCCAGCGAAGACCCCGACGTGGTCGAGTTCATCGGCGTGGACTGGGCGCTAGACCAGATCCGCGACCTGCTCGCCCACGGCGCGCCCGGCTACCACCTATACATCTTAAATCGCGCCCGCAGCGCCCTGGCCCTCGCCGCCGGCCTCGCCGCCTAGTCCGCGAACAAATTCCAATATCTCGCCGCCCCCCACCCCCACCATCAGCCCTCCGCTTTCCGCCATCCACCCCGAGCCTCAAGTAACCTATTGGGTTACTTTGCCAGCCGGGCAGATCGACTGACCCCGCAAACCGAGGTTTCGATTGCGCGCACCGCAACACCCGCAGAGCTTGCTTCCTTCCCATGCAGCTAGACATCCCCCCCGGCGATTTCGCCGGGTACATTTTCGATTTGGACGGCACCTTGATCGACACCATGCCCGTGCATTACCGCGCCTGGCAGACCGCCCTCCGGCACGAAGGTCTGGCGGGTAATCTCGACGAAGACGCCTTCTACGCGCTGGGCGGGGTTCCCTCCGTCCAAGTGGCTCAACTGCTCGCCCTCAAACACGGGCTCGAAATCGACAACGCCGCCCACATCGCCGACCGCAAGGAACAGATTTTTCTCGCCCAGCTTACCGAGGTGCAAATCAACACCATCGCCCCCGTGGTGGACTTCGCCCGCCGCATCGCCCGCACCCACCCCATTGCCATCGCCACTGGCGGCACCCCTGACGTCGCCCTGCCCGCACTGGCGGCGGCAGGCCTGGCCGATCTCTTTACCATCGTCGTCACCCCGCACGACGTCGCTCCCGGTCGCGGCAAACCCCACCCGGACATGTTTATGGAAGCCGCCCGGCGCATCGGCGTCCCTCCCGTCCAATGTCTGGTGTTCGAGGACGCCGAACCCGGCGTGCGCGCCGCCCTCGCCGCCGGCATGCAAGTCGTGCGCGTAATCAGCCGCCGCTAGCTGCTCCCGCACCACGCACCCCCTCTCTCCCGCTCCACACAAGCCTCAAGTAACCTATTGGGTTACTTTGCGTTCGAGCCCCCTACTCCCCACCCCCTGCTCCAAGTTTCCCGCTTCTCCTCCATGGCCGATTTTCTCGATCAGGTTCCCTCCACCGAATCCAAACGCTGCCAGCGCGCCTTTCTCGTCGGCATCCAAACCCACGAAATGGCCCCCGGCGAAGCCGCCGAGCTCCTCGCCGAGTTGGACGAACTGGTGCAGAACCTCCGTATCGAGGTCGTGGCGACAGAACTGGTCAACCTGCGCCAACCCACCCCCGCCACCCTGCTCGGCAGCGGAAAAACCGAGGAACTCATCGCCGCCGCCAAAGCCCTCAACGCCGATCTCATCGTGATCGATGAATCGCTCTCCCCCGCCCAGCAGCGCAACTGGGAAAAACTCTCCGAGCTGGCGGTCATCGACCGCGAAGAGGTGATCCTCGACATCTTCGCCGACCGCGCCAGCACCCGCGAAGCCGTCCTCCAGGTCGCCTTGGCCCGCATGGAGTACTCCCTGCCCCGCCTCACCCGCGCCTGGACCCACCTTTCCCGCCAGCGCGGCGGCGGGGGCGGGGGCGGCGCGATGGGCGGCGAGGGCGAAACCCAGCTCGAACAGGATCGCCGCCTGGTCAACGACCGCATCGTCCGCCTCAAACGCGAGCTTCTCGACGTGCGCAAACAACGCGGCGTGCAACGCCAGAAACGCCAGCGCGTGCCCGTGCCCACCGCCGCCATCGTCGGCTACACCAACGCCGGCAAATCCTCCCTGCTCAACGCCCTCACCGGCGCCAGCGTGCTCGCCGAGGACAAACTCTTCGCCACTCTCGACCCCACCACCCGCCAGCTCCTCCTGCGCGGCAACCAAAAGCTGCTCGTCACCGACACCGTGGGCTTCATCCGCCGCCTGCCCCACGGCCTCGTCGAAGCCTTCAAAGCCACGCTCGAGGAAGCCATTGTCGCCGATTTCCTCATCCACGTGCTCGACGTCACCGCGCCCAACGTCGCCGCCCACCACGCCACCACCCTCGGCGTGCTCGGCGAACTCGGAGCCGACGCCAAACGCCTGATCACCGTTTTCAACAAAGTGGATGCCGCCGACGAAGCCCACCTGCTCCGCGCCCGCGCCCTCGCGCCCGACGGCATCTTCCTCAGCGCGCGTTCCGGCGAAGGCCTCCCCCGCCTGGTTGATCAATGTCTGGAGCTCATAGCCGACGCCTTCGGCCAGCTAACCCTGCTCATCCCCCACGCCCGCTACGACCTCATCGCCCGCACCCACCAGATCGGCCACGTGCAATTCGAGGAACAACGCGACGAGGGCGTCTTCTTAAAGGTGCGCATCCCCCCCAGCCAACAAGCCCCGTTCCATGCCTTCGTAGTCGCGACCTCGTAAACGCTCAACCGCACGTCGTCGGCTTGCTTCAGCGTATTTTAGCGGAATTTAGCGGTTCAAAATCCGATTTCCTCCGCCCGTCCGAGTTTTACTGGCGTTTCAGTTTCCGCTTCACGAGCGCCAGCACCTCGTCCCGCCCCTCCAGGCGCAAGCCCCACGCCGCCGCGCCGAAGGTCGCCACGCCCGCCGCCACGCTCAACGTCAGCCCGGCCAGATCGCGCCCGCTGCCCGTCCCCATTCCCTGACGCCACCCCCACCACGCCAAGGCAACGACCCCGCCCATCACCGCGCTTGCCGCGGCCACTTTTGCCAGATGCCCGGCCAGATGGGAGAAGCCCAGCCCCTCATGTTCACGTGCGAGTTTTGCCTGCAAAAACCCGGCCTGAAACAACACCGCCACAGTCGAACCCGCCGCCAGTCCGGTCACCCCAAACCAGCGCATCAGCACCACGCTCGCCACCACGTTGATGACAAAACTCCACGCCGCCGCCCGCACCGGCGTGCGCATGTCCTTGCGCGCATAAAACGCCCGCAAAGCCAGTCCCACGAACGCCAGCGCGGGCAAGGCCAGCGCCCCGACCGCCAGCACCGGCGCCATGGTCAACGTGTTCGCCGCCGTGAATTTTCCCCGCTCAAAAAGCACCCGCGTGATCGGCTCCGCCAATACCACGAGCCCCGCCGCCGCCGGCACATTCACCAGTAAAATCAGCCGCATGCCCTTGCGGTAATCCACCGCCAGAAGATCCAGCCGCCCCTCCGCCGCATGTTTAGAGATTTGCTGGAAAACCACCGTGGTGATCGCCACCGCAAACACCCCGATCGGCAGCTCCATCACTCGCGTGGAAAGATTCAACACCGTCGCCGCCGCGTCATCGAGCGACAGCCCCAGCAAGCGCGAAACCGTCATGTTCACCAGGTAAATGGCCGAGCCGAAAAGCGTCGGCACCATCAACCGCGCGATCTGCCTCACGCCCGGGCCCGCCTGCGGCGACCAGCGCGGCGACCATCCCAAGCGCATCAAGGCCCACGCCGGCCCCAGCATCTGCGCCACTCCGCCCGCCAGCACCCCGGCGCACAACCAGCGCATGCGCACCGCATCGTCCCCCGGCGCGCTCCACACGCCGTAGCCCAGCAGGCCGACCATGCACAGATTCAACCACACCGGGTTAAGCGCCGGCTCCAAGAAACGCCCGCGCGTCTGCAAGGCCGCGCTAAATACCGCCGCCAGACACACCGTCACCATATACGGGAACAGCACCACGCCCAACTCCGCCCCCAGTTCCCAGCGCGCCACCGTATCCGCCTCCCAACCCCACGCCAGCAACTGCGGTCCCCACCACACATGCGCGCCGAGCAACACCATCGCCGCCGCCGTGATCAAGCCCGCCGCCAGCAAGGTCCACGTCGCCACCTCGCTCACCAGACGCAAGGCCGCCGCCTCGCCCCCCCGCGCCGTCTCCTCCTGCAAGGTGGGCACCAACGCGGCGGTCAGCGCGCCCTCACCCAGCAAACGCCGGAACAGATTCGGCAGGGTAAACGCAGTGGCGAACGCCGAGCCCAGCGCGGTGGCCCCGAAGGCCGCCGCAATCGCCATCTCGCGCCCCAGCCCGAGCACGCGCGAGACCATGGTCAGCCCCGACACGATACCGATGTTGCGCAGCGCTTTGCCCATATAGATTTCGCGACACCGTCACCGCCCCAAAACGGTGTTACAAGCCTGCGGGTGTCTCCACTTCACTTCAGCCTGTACATTTCCTGCCGGTAAAAGTTGGTGCGGGCAGAGGGAGTCGAACCCTTTTAGGCAAACAAAAGAAAGCCTTCGTTTAGTGTGCTTTATGTTGTGGGTTAGTAGTTTAAAACGAGAATTAGTGTGAGCGAAATACTGGAGAAGTGAAGCAAAAAACGTATCGGCTGACAAATCTCTGGCAAATTTTTGGGCCTCGGATCGGCTCGAAAATCGGCACGCGGCGTGCGGGCTGGAAGGCGTGAAATCATCACACAAAAAAAACCTCCGATCAACCACGGTGCGCCGCCTGCGGCCTGCCGTTTATTCCTGAACCTCGGGCCGCCGGTCGCCAGCGGTTTTGCTCCAAACCCTCCTGCCGAAAACGCAGCAAACGGGAGAGCCAAACCCGGTGGATGAAGAACACCGGCAACGGCTCCTACTACGACGGCCCGATCTCGGCCGAACGTGTTCGGGAGTGGCGTCAGGCCAATCCGGGCTACTGGCGGCGAAAGAAACGGAGCTCCGAAACCTGCCCCGCGCCTGATCTCTCCGCCGTGCTCAGGGAACTTGCGTTACAAGATTCCTGCCGTGCGTTACAAGATTCCTGGCCACCGTATCTCGCCGGCCTGCTCGGGCTCATTGCGTGGCTGCGGGGCTCTGCGTTACAAGAGACCATCGCGCGCGACTTCCGCGAGATCATGGTCGAGGGAAATGCCATCCTCGCTGCCCTCGAAACTCACTACCTTAACGGAGACGCCTCGCGACCGCCGGCCCCTCGCTAACCCTGCCGCTTGCGCGTAATGAGCGGGCCGACCCAACTCCCGCTCCCGAAGCCGGACGCCGCCGCGATCCCTGCGGCGGCCTACGTCCGCATGTCCACGGAACATCAGCAGTATTCCACCGAGAACCAACTCGACCGGATCAAGGAATATGCCGCGCGCCGGGGCATGGAGATCGTGCGCGTGTTCGAGAACTCGGGCAAAAGCGGTCTCAACGTGCGCGGCCGCGAGAGCCTGAAAAAGATGATCGCCGAAGTCGAAGGCGGTAACGCCGACTTCAAGTGCATCCTCGCCTACGATGTCAGCCGGTGGGGGCGGTTCCAGGACGCGGACGAGAGCGGGTATTACGAATACATCTGCAAGCGCGCGGGCATAGCCGTCCACTACTGCGCAGAGCAGTTCGAAAACGATGGCTCCCCCACCTCGAACATCATCAAGAGCGTGAAACGGTCGATGGCCGGCGAGTATAGCCGGGAACTCTCGACCAAGGTTTTTCAAGGGGCCTGTCGCCTGATTCAGATGGGGTTCAAGCAGGGCGGGACGGCCGGCTACGGGCTGCGGCGGATGCTGGTCGATCAGGCCGGGAATCACAAAGGCGTGCTCGCGGTCGGCGAACACAAGAGCCTCCAGACGGATCGCGTCGTCCTCACGCTCGGGCCGGAGGAGGAGGTCGAAACGGTGCGCGGGGTTTATCGCGCTTTTCTCGACGAGGGGCTGACGGAGCGGGAGATCGCGGAGCGGCTGAACGCACGCGGGCTCAAGACCGATCTCGGGCGCGAATGGACGCGGGGCACGGTGCATCAACTCCTGACGAACGAAAAATACCTCGGCAACAACGTCTATCACCGCACTTCGTTTAAGCTGAAACGAAAGCACGTCCAAAACCCGCCGGACATGTGGATCCGCGTGCCGGGCGCATTCCCCGCAATCGTGACGCCGGAGGACTTCACGAAGGCGCAGGAAATCATCATCGCCCGCGCCAAGCGCTACACCGACGAGGAGATGCTCGAAAAGTTGCGTGACGTTCTGCGGCAGCATGGGCGGCTCTCAGGCGTCATCATCGACGAGCGCGAAGACCTGCCCTCCAGCTCGGTCTTTCGCAGCCGCTTCGGCAGCCTTGTGCGTGCTTATCAGCTTATCGGTTATGTGCCGGAGACGAACATGAGCTTCATCGAGGTTAACCGCTTCCTACGCCAGAAGCATCCGGAGATCGTGCAAGAGGTGATTTCCAACCTGGCCGGGATCGGGGTGCAGGTGCAGCGCGACCCGGAGACGGAGCTTCTCGTCCTGGACCAAGAGTTGGTCGTCTCGCTCGTGCTGTCGCGGTGCTTGCGCACGGACGCGGGCTCGCCGCGGTGGCTCGTGCGGTTTGAGGAAAGCCACCGGCCGGACATCACCATTGTCGCGCGCATGGATGAGACGAACCAAGGCATCAAAGATTACTACCTCTTCCCTTCGCTCGACCAACTGGCGCTGCGGCTACGGCTCGCGGAGTGCAACGACGCCCTACTAGACGCCTACCGCTTCGACGATCTGGAGTTCTTTTACTCGCTCGCAGAGCGGGTTTCCATCGAGGAGGTCGCATGAAAAAAAGCGACGAACGCGAGGTGGTGATGGTGCCGGTCAAGGCTGTGCGAGTGCCGAATCCGCGAGTGCGCGACCGAAAGCATTTTGAGCGCATCGTAAAGAACATCGAGGCGGTCGGGTTGAAGCGGCCGATCACCGTCACGGAGGGCCAGCCGGACGCTGAGGGCGCGGCGACCTATGATCTAGTTTGCGGCCAAGGTCGGCTCGAAGCGTTTCAGGCGCTTGGCCAAGCCGAAATCCCGGCCTTTGTGCGGAAGCTCACGAAGACGGACAGCCTGATCGCGAGTCTCGTGGAAAATATCGCCCGCCGGCGCGTGCGGGCGATTGATCAAATACGCCTGATTCAATGGATGCAGGAACAGGGCAACTCGCTCGAAGAGATCGCCCGCAAGACGGGCCTCGCCGAGCACTACCTCCAAGGCATCTTGAAATTGCTCCGGCAGGGCGAGGAGCGCGTCCTCGACGCGGTGCTGCATGGTCGGCTGCCTATCACAATAGCGGTCAGCATCTCCGGGCTGGATGACGAGGCGAGCCAGCGAATCCTGCTCGAAGCCTACGAGCGGAATGAAATGAAGCAGGCGACGCTGTCCCGCTTTCGGAAACTTATCGATCAACGAAAGAGCTTCGGGCGGGGCTATTCAAAGGAGGCTCATCGGGCACGTAAGCGCACCAGCGCGGACGGCCTGATCCTCGCCTACAAGCGCGAGACTCAGCGGCAAAAATTGATGGTGCGGAAGGCGCAGGCGGCGGAGTCGCGGCTGTTGTCACTTACGGCTGCGTTCAAGGCGCTGCTCGCGGACGAAAACTTCGCGACGCTGTTGCGCGCGGAGGATCTGCAAACGCTCCCGAAGTTCATCGTCGAACGGGTGCAGGAGGCTTCATGAGCATGAAACGAGTTCGCATCGGGTTTGAAAAACAGGCGGTCGAGCTGCCATTGACGGCTCTCCTGCCGATCCGCCAGGTGAAGGCGACAGACGGCTGTTTTGGGAAATACCGCGCCGTGCTGGCCTCGATCCGCTCCGTCGGGTTGGTCGAGCCGATGGTGGTCTATCCAAACCGCGCCGCGAAGGGCACCTACCTACTTCTCGACGGGCACATGCGCTTGAAGGCGCTACAAGAGATCGGGGCGGAGAAGGCGCTTTGCCTGGTGTCCACGGAAGACGACGCGTTCACCTACAACGACAAAATCAGCGGGCTCTCGCTGATTCAAGAACACCGCATGATCCTTAAAGCGCTAGATGGCGGCGTGACGGAGGAGGAGATCGCCAAGGCGCTCGACATAGACATCCGGACGGTGATGTCGCGAAAGAAGATGCTCGAAGGCATCCATCCGGAGGCGGTGCAGCTCTTAAAAGACAAGCCGATCACGGAGCGGGCGCTGACGGTGCTCAAACACGTGAAGGCGCTCCGCCAAATCGAAATGGCCCAGCTCATGGTGAGCGGGAACAACTACACGTTTTCCTACGCCCGCGCGTTGCTAGTCGGCACCAACCGCGGGCACATGGTGAAGCCGGACGAACCGAAAAAGATGCGTGGCGTCGCGGCCGAGGACGTGGCCCGCATGGAGCGGGAGATGGAAGCGCTCGAGCGCGACTACAGGCTGTTCGAGGAACGCTACGGCGAGAACACGCTCCACCTCGGCTCGGCTCAGCGTTACGTGCGCCGGCTACTAGAAAACGCCAAGGTGAAGCGCTTCCTGAACCAACGGCATCCCGAGATTCTAGAAGAACTCCAAGAATTGGCCGCGTTGGAGGCGCTTTGATTTTTCACCCGACTGCAACCGCATCGGAAACAAGTGGGCTGGCACCCGGACGCCGTAACGACCAAAGCCGCGAGGCGAATATGGGCACGAGGCCGCGAGGCTTGGTGAAACACCGTTCTTTCGTGGTCGGGTGATTCCATTTTTAGAATCGAAAAAGCCCCGCTCGCTAGGTGGCGGCGGGGCTGGGGGGCGTCGATCAGTCCTCGTCAGGAAGCATGATCGTGAGGCAGGGGCGGCCGGTCTCGTCGGGGTGGGAAATGGCCTTCAAGGTGTGCAGGCGCTTGCGGCCGGTGCCAGTGATGATGACGCGGAACAGGCGCCCACCCTGCCAGACGCGCACGGGGCAGCTCGGGACATGTGGAGGATGTCATGCCAGACGCCACGGCAGTCGTTCGCGTGCTTCGGGCTCGCGACCGCCTGCTCGATGAGGGCGAAGACCGCCGCCGTCATGGCGACGTGAACGCCGGGGAAATGCTGGGCTGAGACCTCGGCGAGGTCTCCGGTGGAGGCGTCGGCAAGGACGCCGTCGGCGATGGCCTGGGCGCGGGTGTAAACGCTGATGACGGTGAAGCCGTCGAACGGGTGGCCGGGCTGGTGGATCTGGTCGCCGGGCTGAGGTGTAGGATCACGGGAGATGTCACGCATGGGATGTCAGAGGAGAGCGCCCCAACGAGAGCGCGGATGGGAGTAGCGGGGCCGCGCTACGCGGAGCCCTCAGATGGCCAAACCGAAAAAACGGCCGCCCCCGAGGGATGCCGACGGGAAGCACCGGCTGCGCAAGGTGGAGCGCAGCGGGACGGGACGTGGGACGGCGTAGCCGCCAGCGCCCGCCAGCGAGCAACACCTAGAGGCGTGGACGGGCGGAGTGCGCAGCGCGGAGACCGCCAGCCGTCGCAGGTGCTACCCTAAAGGCACCCTCTGGGGCACGGCCACGCACGAAGAATTCGAGCCTACGGCGAGCGTCGTTCCCAGACCGGGTTTTCGCATTCGAAAACATATCTGAGCTGATCACGAAAAAAGGGCATGTTCATGCCGTCATCTACTCCGACGACCGTGCGCCCATCCCGTTGAGGAAACATCGGGCCTCCTCGCCATGCCTTCATGCGCTCAGGGCTGCCGATAACAAAATGAAGCACGATACCATCGATCACCTTTCTAACGATATGAAGGCCATGCTCGCCTTCGAACCTCATCGCCTCCGGCATGAAACCGATAGGAGGGCGGTCGAATTTACCATCGTCCAGATTCAGATGAACCGTGGAAATGAAGCAGCCGTATTCCCATGGTTCTCCGGGGGCACCAGTGAGAAGCATCTCACGCAATCGAGCGTCGTGCATTGGGCCGAGATCAACGAAGCGAAACGCTGGCGCACGCGCTGCATGACAGCGCCATAGCAATGATAACAGGTAGAGCTTAACCGTCGTGTAATCGGGCAGATTGACGAACGTGTAATGCTTTCCGGGGGCCGGGGTGAGGTTATCTAAAAGCCCCCCAGCTAAAAACCGGGCGACAGAATTCTCCCATTTGTGAAGTCGGTGTTCGCAGTCGCCGCAGAGCAGATGCTCCACGCAATCATCTTGGAGCGGACGCGGAAGCCAGCCGCGCCTACTGCCCTCGAAGCGCATAAAGGTTCCATCGGCGGCCTTCATGCGTTTGAAGGTAAACTTAGGGTAGATGTGTGATCGGCATAGTGGCCTGCTCTGGCCACAAAGCCGACAGCAGGGCTGAGCGCCCTGGTTGCTGGGGTTCAAGCTTTACCGGCGACATGCTGACGGCACTCAACCCGGCTGGCCGGATTCGAGGTCGTAAAGCATGCGCCAGATGCGATCCAGTTCGCCGCGTTCCACCACCTGCAAGGGTGTCGAGCCGTCGAAGGCGGGATTGGGGTGCGTGAGCCAACGGCCGACTTGCGCCGGTTCGATCACGCGGGCGAGGCCGTCAAACAAACGATCCATCTCGACCAAGGCCTTTTCCTGTTTCGGCGAAGGCGTTTCCCCCTGGCTCCATTTGGCGACCGAGCGAGGCGAGAAACCGGTGAGGCGGACAAGCTGCGCTTGGGTGACGTGAAACTCGGCACGGTAGGTTTTAAGCAAGCCGGCGTAATCAGTCGCGCCACGGTGCTTGAAACGGAAGGCGACGAGGGCGACCTTGGGTGCCTTGGCGGTTTTGGGGCGTCGGTTAAGCGTGCTCATTATGCCTGCACTAAAACCTGCAATTATGCATGTTTCAAGGTTTCTTTCCGGCGGTGAGGCGGGCGAGAGCATCACCCTCGATGATGGATAGGCGGTCGGAACCGCCGAGGGGCGGGAACAGGATGACGTTGCGGGCCTGATGCACAGCGGCGGAGCGAACGAGTAGGCCGGAAGCGCCGGTGGAGGCGGCAGCGCGTCCGAGGGTCTGAGACAGGCTTTCCTGGCCGGACTGAAGGAGCTTGCGCCAGTCCTCTCCGGAGAGTTCGGCAAGGGTGATGCCGAGATGGCGACGGATGCCGGGGGAAGTGAGATCGAGTATTTTGCCGACCTTGGCCTGGATGGCGACGACGAGCCGGGGAGTCTTGGTTTCGAGACCATAGTAGCGGTCGTTGGCCTTGGCCTCTTCCAAGGCGGCGGTATCGGTCGTGCTTCCGTAGAGTGCGGCAAGGCCGGGAGGATTCCAGCGCCCGCCTCGTTGCTTGGCACCAGTGCCGGAAAGAATGTCTTTGGCGGCGGGGAACTGGATGGTTTGAAACCGGAAAAAGTGGCCGCTCCACGGGGACAGCCACTCGGGGTGCGCCGCGAGGGTCGAGCGGAGGTCACCGTAGCGGGGATTGGGCGATGGGGCCGGGAGTTTCACGGAATACCGCAAAAGCAGGCGGACGACAGTCGTTTGAGCGATGAAAAAATGGCGATTCGCATGGCTTTCCATTGCCCATAAATTCATCCGCCAAGCGCAAATACAGGCTTTTCATGCAAGCGCGCTTGCATAGCTTTTGGAAATGAAAACTGACACTGGCGCGGATGAAGTAAGGGAGCGGATTTCGGATGTGGTAAGCGGCGATACAAAACCCGGATCACGGGCACGCGCGAAGGCGCTGGCCGGTGTGCAGTGGTTTTTGGCAACCGACGACGCCCGCGCCGTGGGACTTCGAGGGCTGACCGCCACCCTCGTTCCGCTTGAAGAGGCCGAAATCTACGATGGGCGTGATAATGAGGAAATGAAGCGCCGCTATTTTGAGGCGGTGCTAAAAGTGCCGCTGAAGGTCGTGCCGATCTCGGAGGATGTGCGTTGAAGCACACATGCCCGAAGTGCGGCCATGAATGGGATGCGCCAGCCCTTCAGCAGGCGAAAGCAGGAAAGTCTCGCTGGAAGGGCGTCAGTGCGAAGAAGCGAAGTGACGCGGCGAAAAAAGCGGCGGAAGCGCGCTGGGCGTCCGTAAAATCAAGCGGTAAGGGGCGGAAGTAATCCGCGCAGTTTCTTAAAAAGCTGATCCGCTTCCGCGCGAGCGACGACAGGTGGCGTATCCTCGTCGCGATATTCCGTAATAAAGAGATCGAGACGGGCACCGTCGTCGGAGAGGTGCCAGGCGCTGACTTGCGCCGCCGGATTTTTTGCGCCACGGGCCGGCCACTGATCCGGGCAGAGTTCGTGGTCGAGCGCCTCGTTGCGCTCCACGAGTCGTTCGATGGCAAAGTCCGTGAACGCCTCTTCCGAGAGCTTTGGCGTGCCGGTGGCGGGTTCGATGCGCTGACGGACATCGGATTTCACCTCTTGGGCGAATTGTTCGAGGGTAAGCATGAAAAGTTAAATGGCGGGTTCGAACGTGGAAGAGAGGACTGTCTGTAAATCTGCCGGTGCCACCGCGAATACAGCACAAGCGGCGAGACTAAGGTCGTATGAGACGGAGCCGACACCTAAGGGCAGGCTGGCTTCGATAACGCGGGGAAAGGCTGCATTTACACGAAAGGTGTCCGCACGACGCACGGCATATCCTGGCGAAACATAGCGAGAGGCGTCGCGGTCGAGATAGCCTGCGGCAAGCAAAGCATAAGCGCGCAGCCAGGCGTCGAGGTTGGGCAGTATCGTGACGTTGCGCTTCATACGGACCTTAGAGACCTCGTGCTCGATATGAATCACGCCGGTATCCAAGTTAATGCTATCGGGCTGGAGCTTGGAGATTTCACCAACGAGAATGCTCGGGCGAATGCCGGCAAACAGGCAGAGGCTGAAATACGTAACGAACACCCCGCCCTCGAAGGTCTCGATGTGGCGCATGAGTTTTTCGGCCTGCTCGGCGGTCAAGGTCTTGGCGGAGCCGCGTCGATAGGCGATGCGCAGATGAGGGACTTTATCGAGCGGATTGGCGGCGACCCAGTCTTGATAGAACGCGAATTTAAAGAACGTGAAGAGCACACCGCGCCGGTTGTTAAACGTCTTAGGCTTCGGGTTGCCCTGCTGGCAATGCGCGGCGAGCGCTTCGCGGGTGAGCTGAGAGAGCACCTTGCCGGGAAATGCCTTTTTCAAGGTTACGAGTCGGATGCGGATGTCCTTGAGCTGGCACCCTGAAACCAGCCCACGCCCATACGCTGTTTGCTTGGTCGCAAGGTAGGTCGTGGCGGCTGTCTCAACCGTAATTTCACGCTCGGGGGCGCGATAGTTGGCGAGTGCGTATTCGCCGTAAAAAGCCAAAGATTTAGGCGCATTACCGAGACGGCTGAAAGCAACCTCGGCATCGTGGAGCTGGCTATCTGTCAGTCGAGTAATGGCAGTGCGAACGCTGGACTGGGCCTGAACAAGGCTGATTTCCAGGGCTTGGCGCTCGGCGACTGCCTCGGCGCGAGTCGGAAAATTTTTGCGGATGCGCTTACCGTCGAGCCAACCAAAAAGGCGAAAAACAATTTCTCCTGATGGATTCGTGAATTCGGGAATGACGAACGTAGAGTCCTGGGCCATGTAAGATTTGCCACGTAAACTGGCAAATCTGCTGTTTGCTTTCCCGCTTCAGAGGTAAAAGTTGGTGCGGGCAGAGGGAGTCGAACCCTCTTCTCATGCTTGGGAAGCACACATAATAGCCGGTATACTATGCCCGCGACTCAACTTGCGCCTAGACCTAGCTCCGTGCCCGCTTCGCGCAACATCCATTTACGACCTCGGCGGCAAAAACAGCTCCCTGCTTCCGTCGGCGTCTCACCGCTTAGTCACCGGCACGCCCAGCTCGGCCACCCCTGCAACCACCTCGGCCAGCAAAGGGTCCGCCGCCAAACGCTCCCACTCCACGTTGCTCGATAAACGCACAAAGGCCTGCGCCTCCTCCCGCCGCACTCCGCGCTGCCAAAATACCGCCAGCTGCTCGCGCCACGAACGCGGGTCAAACGCCCGCATCGGCCTCCCGTCCACCAGATGCCAGAACCATACGTTCTGCGGGTAATCCCTACCGATAAACGCCCGTTTTTCCGCCTCCCTCACCCGCACCCCCTGGCCCAGCGCCAACTCGCCTCTCCCCTCCGCTCCCGGCACCGCCTGCCAACCCGCGCCCGGCCAGCAGGCCTCCGGCGTATGCGCCGCCACCGTGCTCACCGAGGCCCCGCCCGCCGGCCACCACGCCACGTAAACCGTCACCTGCCAGCTCTCGCCCGCATCCGTGACTCTCGAATACGTACGCTCCAGCAGATAATTCGTCTGCAAAATCCCCGCGAAGCGCCCCAAATCCCTCCGCGTCTCCACCCGCCAACCCGCCGGCCCCACCGCCGGCACCAAACGCTCCAAATCAGGCGCGGCCACCGCTACCCCGCCGCTCGCCTGCGTCCGCAGTCCCATAAAACCAAACCACCCCGCCGCCAACACCAAGGCCGCCACCGCCACCACCCCGCTCCACTCCGCCCCCTTCGCAGCCTTCGGACTCCGCTCCACCCTAGCCAAGCCCGGCGGCTTCTCCTCCAGCAGGTACGCCAGCCCCGCCAGCAAACCCATCGTAACCACCAACACCCCGTAACCGAGCACGTCGTGCCAAGCCCCCGCGATATCCACCCCGCTTCTGGCCATCAGGGTAAGCGTCAGCGAGCGCCCGAAATTCGCCGCCAAGGCCAGCGGCGCGGCCAGCCCCACCAGCCAAAAACGACGCCAGGGCGAGTTCAACCACAGGGCCGACAACACCAGCCCGCCCAGCACGCACGACACCAGACTGCGCACTCCGCTGCACGCTTCCTCCACCCCCACCGCCGTCGAACCGAGCTGGATAACGTTCCCCGCGCGCAAGGCCGGCACGCCAAACAGCCGCAGCGTATCCACTACTCCGATCGTGACCATCTCCTGCAATCCCGCCGTCAGCCGCGCATAGCTTCCAGGGGGCAGGGGCGCGCTTAAAAGCACCACCGCAACCATCACCGCCAAGGGCCAGCCCGGCCGCACCCAACGCACGCCTTGCCCCGTCGCCAAGATCGTCGCCATCCCCAGCGCGCTCGCCGCCGCCACACTCAAGAAAAAGAGCGTCGGCGTGGCGCTCCAGCCCAAGGCCACCGCATACACCGTCGTAAACAACCTCGCCACCGCCAGCCCCGCCAAGCCCAGCCCCACGCCAAGCCCGACCCACCCGTCGCTCAACCACTCCTGCTTCTGCGCTCGCCCCGAGGCACTATCTTCCCGCGCCCGTTTCCAGAGCATCGCCAAGACCGGCAGCGCCAGAAACCCATGCGATAAATCCGGATTCTCCCCCCACGCCGGCCACAAGCAGGCCGCCCACGCCAGCAAACCGCCCGCCACCAGCACACTGGCCAGCCCGGCGAATCGCTCCGCCCGCGACCCAGCCCGCCAAAACTGCACGATGTTCACCATGACTTCAACGCATCATCCTTACCCGGCCGCCCGACGCAATCCCTCCGGCCGCATCGCCACACGACTGACTCACACGTAGTCGCGTCGCCCATCCAGCGCACTTTTAAGCGTAACCGCATCCGCGTACAAAACCCCGCCGCCGCTCGGCAGCCCGAACCCGATGCGCGACACCTTTACCGCCACATCGTGAACCGTGCCCAAATGCTGGGTGATAAAGTGGCAGGTCGCCTCGCCCTCCACATCGTTGCCCAGCGCGAGGATGAGTTCGCGCACCGCGCCCGATTCCAGACGCGTGCGCAACGCCTCCCAATTCAGCTCGCCCGGCCCCACCCCGTTGATCGGCGACAGCCGGCCGTAGAGCACGTGATAGACCCCGCGATACGCCCCCGAGCGCTCCATCGCCACCAGGTCGGGCACATGTTCCACCACACACACCACCGCGTCGTCGCGCCGCGTGTCTGCGCACACCGCGCACTGCTCGCCCTCGGCCAGATTTCCGCACCGCACGCACCGGTGCACCGCCCGCGCCGCCGCCTCCAGCGCCGCCACCAAGGCGATCCGCCGCTCCGGTTTCTCCACCAGGAGATGCAGCGCCATGCGCTCGGCCGAACGGTAGCCGACGCCCGGCAGGCTCTTGAGCGCCTGCTGGAGTTTCTCGAAGGCGGGCGTCACGATGCGCGAACGCCTTAGAACATGCCCGGCATCTGGAAGGCCGAGGTCACCTTCGCCATCTCGTCCTCGTTGCACTTCTTGGCCGCCGCCGCAGCTTCTTGCACAACGGCCAGAATTTCGGCCGCCACCGTCGCGGCGTCTTCCTTCAGGAATTCCGCATCCAGCTTCAACGCGAGGAATTGACCCGCGCCGTTGACCTTGACCTGCACCGCGCCGCCGCCGCGCGAGAAATCGAGCTCCTTGGCCGCGAGCTGGCTTTGGAGGCCCTCGATGGAGCGCTGCATTTTCTGAGCTTGTTTGAGGAGTTTACCGACGCCGGCCATGGTGATGCTTGGGTTTGAGGGTTAGATAAAACGAAACGAACAGCCCGCGAGTGCCGCGCAAGCGCGCCGCGCTTTCAAGCCTGGATCGTCGCCTTCATTATGTGCGCGTAACCTTCCCGGTAGCTCGGGTGCGCCGGTCGCCACCCCAAAACCGCCCGCGCCCGCCCTGCGTCAATAATCCGATCCGGCGTCACCATCCGTCGCCCCCCCGCCGGAGCACCGGTAAAACGCGGCGTCGCCACGCCCAGCCGCGCCGCCAGCCACGCCACCACCTCGCCCTTCCTCGCCGCACCTTCATCCGCCAGGTTAAACACCCCCTCTCCGCTCTGATCTCCACCCGCCCACACGGCTTCCATGCCGGTTAAAATGTCGTCCCGGTGAATCAAGTTTAGGTGAAAATCCGCCCGCCCCGCCACCTCGCCGTTCCTCACCTGCTCCACCAAATACGTGCGCTCCGGCCCGTAAATACCCGCCAGGCGCAACACCGTCGCCGCCCGGCCCGTCCAAGTTGAGGCGATGCGCTCCGCCTCGATCAAGGCCTGACTCGTCTCCGCCTCCCCGCACACCGCGTCCGCCTCCGTCACCCGCACACCGCCATCCTGCGGATAAACCGAGGTGCTGCTCGTATAGATCAAATGCCCGCCAACTCCCCCCTCACCGCTCCCCGCTCCCCGCTCCTGCACGCGCGCGCCCCAAGCCACCACGCTGGCGAGCCCCTCCACATAGCTCCGACGATACCCCGCCGCCCCGCCCCCGCCGCTGGCCACCGTAACCGCCACCCGCTCCGCCCCGCCGCGCAGTTCCGGTGCGTCCCACCAATCGCTCGAGGCCAACTCGGCGATCACCACCGCACATCCCGCCGCCCGGAGTTCTGCCGCCGTCGCGGGATTGCGCGTCAATGCCGTCACCCGCCAGCCCGCCGCCAGCGCCCGCCGCGCCAGCGCGCCGCCGACGTAACCCGCGCCGAAAACCGCCAAATGCCCTTTCTCCGATTCCGCTGTATGCATCGCCTGTGTCTCGCGCCCTCGCACCGCCGAGTCGAGCCCGCGCCGCCATGGCTCGACTAGGTCCCTGGCTTGGGTTTCTCTCCCGACACCATGTCCACGGTCCTAGTCATCTTGCCTGAGGGATTTGAAGAACTCGAAGCCGTCGCGCCCATCGACCTGCTTCGCCGCGCCGGCTGCCAGGTAACGGTCGCCGCCCTCGGCCCCGGCATCCACGTCACCGGTCGCAACGCCATCACCCTCCACGCCGATCTTCCCCTCGCCGCTATCCCCGCCGACGCCGTCACCTTCGATTGCCTGCTCCTGCCCGGCGGCCCCGGCGTATCCCTGCTACGCGCCTCGCCCGTCGTGCGCGAACTCGTTGCCCGTCACCATGCCGCCGGGGCGCTGCTCGCCGCCATCTGCGCCGCCCCCGCCGTGCTGCACGACGCCGGCCTGCTCGCCGGCCGCCGCTACACCGCCCACCCCAGCGTAGCCGGAGAACTTCCCGACATCCTCGCCGACCAGCGCACCGTGCTCGACGGCCGCCTGCTCACCTCGCGCGGCGCAGGCACCGCGATCGACTTCGGACTGGCTTTGGTCTCCGCCCTGGCCTCCCCGGAAAAATCCGCCGAAATCGCCACCGCCATTCGCTTTTGATCAACTCCTAGCTCCCCGCTCCCCGCTCCCAGCTCCCATGTGCGGCATCGCCGGTTTTGTTTCCCTTCGTCACCCCGCCTCCACCCGTGAGGCCGCCCTCGCGCGCATGCTCGCCGCCCAGCGCCAGCGCGGACCGGACGACGAGGGCAGCATCACCCAAGGCCCCGCCACCCTCGGCATGCGCCGCCTCGCGGTTTTCGACCCCGCCAACGGCCACCAGCCCATGATCTCGCCGGATGGCCGTCACCATCTCGTCTTCAACGGCGCCATCTATAATTTCCGTCCCCTGCGCTCCGCCTACGCCCAGCGCGGTTGGGTCTTTCGCACCGGGTGTGACACCGAAGTTTTGCTCGCCGCCCTCGCGCTCGACGGGGTCGCCGTGCTCCCCGGCCTGCGCGGCATGTTCGCCTTCGCCTGGTGGGATGCCCGCGAGAAAACCCTCCTCCTCGTCCGCGATGCCCTCGGCATCAAACCCCTGCTCTACCACATCGACCCGGTCGGCCCGCTCCTCTTCGCGTCCGAGTCACGCGCCCTGCTCGCCTCCCGCCACGTGCCGGGCGAGCTCGATCCCGCCGCCGCCGACGACTTCCTCCGCTGGCAATCCGTGCCCGCCCCCCGCACCCTCCATGCCGGTGTGCGTTCCCTGCGCCCCGGCGAACAGCTTCGCTGGCACGACGGACGCAGCGAAGTTTCCGCCTGGTGGACGCCCGCCGCCTGCCTCGCCACCGCCCGCCGCCGCCCCGGCCTGCCGCCCCCGGCCGCTTCCGCCGCCGAACTTCAGTCCCAGCTTCGCGCCCGGCTCGAAGACTCCATCCAGGCCCATATCGCCGCCGACGTTCCGGTGGGCGCATTCCTCTCCGGCGGACTCGACTCCGCCATCATCACCGCGCTCATGGCCCGCCAAGTCGGCCCCGACCGCGTGCAGACCTTTTCCATCGGGTTTGAGGAAAACGCATTCTCCGAAACCGCCGAAGCCGCCGCCACCGCCCGCCACCTCGGCGTCGCGCACCACACCCACATCCTCACCGGCGCCGCCGTAGCCGGAGATTTGGACAACATCCTCGCCACCCTCGACCAACCCACCGGCGACGGCCTCAACACCTACTACGCCGCCCGTTTCGCCCGCGCCGGCGGTATCACTGTCGCCCTCTCGGGCCTGGGAGCCGATGAACTTTTCGGCGGCTACCCCGCGTTCCGCCGCCTGCCCACGCTTGCCCGCTGGCTTCCGCGCTGGGCACTCATCCCCGCCCCGCTGCAACGCACCCTGCTCGGCCTGCTCGACGCGCGCGGCACCGCCGCCCGCAAACTCGCCGACACCCTGCGCCTCGGCGACGACCTCACCGACGTGGCTCTTGCCCAGCGCCAGGTTTTTTCCACCCGCGAAATCTCCCGCCTGCTCGCCCCCGCCGCCTCCTCCCAAGCCTCAAGTAACCTATTAGGTTACTTGAGGCCCGGTTCCCGGCTCCTGCACCCCGCCGCCCCCGAAATCCGCGCCGCCTGGGAAGCCGCGCTCTCCTCCCTCCCGCCCTCGACTCCGGCCCCATTGGCCCTGCTTGCCAGCCTCGCCGAAACCCGCGGCTACATGGCCGACGTGCTCCTGCGCGACGCCGACGAATTCAGCATGCGCCATTCCCTGGAATTGCGCGTGCCCTTCCTTGACCTGCCGCTGGTCGAGTGGGCCTGGGCGCAAAACCCCTCCCTGCTCCACCCCGCCGGGGCCGCACCCAAATCCGTGCTCGCCGCCGCCTGCGCCGACCTGCTCCCGCCCGCTTTGCTCAACCGTCAAAAACGCGGCTTCACCCTGCCCTTCGCCCGCTGGCTGCGCGGTCCCCTCCGCCCGTTTATGGAAGACACGCTCGGTTCCGCCTCGGTCGGTCGCTGCGGACTTTTCGACCCCTACGCAGCCGGCAAACTCTGGCGCGCCTACCGCGATGGCTCCGACGACCGCGCCTGGTCCTGCGTCTGGTCCCTCGCCGTGCTCATCCACCTCGCCAACCGACGCATGAGCTAGGAGCCGGGAGCTTGGAGCGAGGAGTCCAGAGCGAAGAAACCACCCGGTCCAAAAACCACGCTTCCGCTTCTCCTCATCTTCCCCTACTCATCAGCTCCGCGCTCCCAGCTCCCCGCTCCCCCACGCCCATGAACGCCGTCCTGCTCGCCCCCGAATTTACCGGCCCTGGTGGCGTGCAGCGTATTCTGCGGCTCTACCTCGATGCCCTGGCCGATGACCCCACCCACGGCACCCTGACCCTTGAAACCCTGAACGACTCCCCGGCCCACTTAGCGTCCCGCCCCGCCGCCACCGCTGGCATGGTCAAAGGCAAGCCACTCAAGGCCCGCGCCCACGCTCGCTCCAAAACCCGTTTTACCCGCGGCGCTTGGAGCGCCTGCTCCCGGGCCGACCGCATCGTTTGCGGACATATCGGGCAACTTCCCATCGCCGCCTTCGCCTCCAGACGAGCCACCCGCCTGGCCCTCGTGGCGCACGGCATAGAAGTCTGGCAACCCGCCAACCTGCTCCGCCGTCTGGCCCTCCGTCGCTGCGACCGGATTTTTTGCGTTTCGAACTACACGCGCAACCGCCTTGCGGCCAATCACCCCGAACTCAAAACCCGACTCCGGATCGTGCCCAACGCCCTCGATCCCGCGCTGCTCGACCGCCCCAAACCCTCCCCGCCGCCGCTCGACCACCCACCCACCGTCTTGTGCGTCGGTCGCCTCTGCGCCGCCGATGCCTACAAGGGCTACGATCTGCTCCTGCGCGCCTTCGCCCTCCTGCCCCACGCCGCCTTTTATCACCGCCCCGCCTTGCTGCCGCGTCTGCGTTTTGTGGGCGAAGGCGATGATCTTGCCCGCCTGCAACAGCTGGCTATCAACCTCCACGTCGCCGACCGGGTGGAGTTTTCCGGCCGCCTCTCCGACCCCGACCTGAGCCGCGCCTTTGCTGACTGCACCTGCTTCGCCCTGCCCAGCTCCGGCGAAGGTTTCGGCCTCGTTTACCTCGAAGCCCTTGCCGCCGGGCGCCCCTGCGTCGGAGTGCGAGCCGGAGCTGTGCCGGAACTCATCACGCCCGCCGCCGGCACTCTGGCCGCGCCCGACGACCCCGCCGCCCTCGCCGCCGCGCTTACAGATTGCCTCATTCGTTGCTGGGACCCGGGTGACCTCCGCAAACTCGCCCAGCCTTACAGTTACGACCACTTGGTCACCACCCTCGCAACCAGCTGGTATTAATAGCCCCAAAAGCCACCCATAGTCCGCCGAGTGCTGGATTGCGGATATAAATGACAGGATGGCGCTCTCTGATCGCCCGGGAGTGGATGCGCCGAATCGTTTTACAGGGAGGTGCTAAAGTCGCCGAAACGCTGCGCGGCGTCAAAAACGTGCGTATTCCTGGCTTGATATTCCAGTTACAAAACCGTTCTCCTCTAGGCGTATAGCACATCTTTCACTTTTAAATCACTGAAGCTAATAGCAATGCGCAAAATCCAATCATGTCGCGAGTACTTCGACACCGTGCAAGAGCGCTTCTTGCCCGAACATGCTCCCGGAGTAGAAGCAATAATTGTTTACAAGCTCATAGGCCCTGAGGGTGGCACCTGGACCATTCGCGTAGATAACGGCAAAATTTCTGTCGAAGAGGGCGGCGCAATCAACCCAACGGTCATCTATAATGTAGAAGCTCAAAATTTTATTGATCTCGCCAACGGTGATTTGAACGGCGCCAAGGCGTTTGCGTTAGGAAAACTGAAAGTCAGCGGATCGCTTCAAATGGCTCAAAGAATCAGTAAATTCCTGCCATAAAGAGCATTGTAGCTTTCAATAAACGGACATAGCGAAGAACTCGGTTAACCCCTCCCTGTTCGATCCCCCCAAAATCCAGAGGCTGGGATCGAGCCTAAAGGGGTATGGTTCTCTCAGCGCTTGAGCCGGACGCCGCCCCCGCCGTCGGTTCCGCAGGAAGGCCTTCGAGGGGCCGGCGGCATGAGACAATGTCAGTGGGGAAGCACAGGGGGCGTCGGAAATAGCCATGCAGAACCTGCGGAGAGCTCAATTCCGAGGTGGTTCAGCCCCGCCCGGTCGCCATTTTTTGAATCCGTCTGGTTCGGGCGCTTAACCCTGCGGCATGCGGAATCCGCGACGCATATTCTTTCCTCTAAGTCGACCGCACACCCTAGCCCCCGTCAGGCTGTCGCTGATTTCGGTAATCAAGCGCCGCGTTTAATCTTAAATAGAGCGTGAATCCCTGCGCCGGGCCCTGCTAACTCACCCGCGCAATCGTCCCGCATGGATTTCCCCGCCCCCGCAAACCCACCTACCCTCGCCGATCCGCCCGCTCTCGTGCTCGCCGCCGGTCGCGCCTCGGCCCACTACTGGCGGGACCTCTGGCGTTACCGCGAACTGGCCGGCTTCCTCGCCTGGCGCGACATCAAGGTGCGCTATAAACAAGCCGTTCTCGGCATCGCCTGGGCCGTGGTCCAGCCCGCCGTGCAAACCATCTTGCTCACCTTCGTTTTCGGCAAACTCGCCAAAATGCCCGACGGCGGCGTTCCTTACCCCCTGCTCGTGCTCTGCGGTCTCCTACCCTGGCAACTCTTCACCGGAGCGTTCAACGGCGCGGGCGGCAGCCTGGTCGGCAACTCCCACCTCATCAGCAAAGTCTATTTCCCCCGCCTCATCGTGCCCGTCTCGGCGCTCGCGGTCGCCCTGCTCGACTTCGCAGTCATGCTTGTCCTGGCCCTGCCCGTCATCGCGTTCTTCGGCCTCTGGCCCGGCTGGCAACTTCTGCTCCTGCCCGCCTTCATTCTACTGACCCTGGTCATTGCCCTCGGCGCGGGGCTCTGGATCACCGCGCTCACGGTCAAGTTTCGCGATTTCCGATTCATCACCCCTTTCATCCTGCAAGTCGGCATGTTCGTCACCCCGGTCGGCTACCGTACCGACTTCCTGCCCAACTGGCGCGACCTGCTCGCGTTAAACCCCCTCTCCGCCGTGGTGGACGGCATGCGCTGGTGCCTGCTCGGAGGACGCACCGAAATCTACCTCCCCGGCCTCGCCGCCTCCATCATCACCGCCGTCCTCTTGCTTGTCTCCGGCGTATGGTATTTCCGCCGCACCGAACGCAGCTTCGCCGACATCATCTGAGCAACTGACACCATGCCTTTACCCGCAATCGAAGTCAGTGGGCTCTCCAAACGCTACGTTATCGAGCACGAATCACGCCACGACAGCCTGCGCGACACCCTGCACCATAGCGCCCGCAAGCTCTGGCGGCGGCTGCGTTGGGGGACCGGTTTTGAGCGCGAAGAATTTTGGGCGCTGCGCGACGTGTCTTTTTCCATTCAACCGGGCGAAGTCGTCGGCATCATCGGACGCAACGGCGCAGGCAAAAGCACCCTGTTAAAAATCCTCTCCCGCATCACCGAACCGACCTCCGGTCAAATCACCCTTCGCGGCCGCGTGGCTAGCCTGCTCGAAGTCGGCACCGGTTTCCACCCCGACCTCAGCGGACGCGAAAACATCTACCTGAACGGCGCCATCCTCGGCATGCAACGGGCCGAAATCAGCCGCAAATTCGACGAAATCGTGGCCTTCGCCGAAGTGGAGCGCTTCCTCGACACGCCGGTGAAACGCTACAGCAGCGGCATGTATGTGCGCCTGGCCTTCGCCGTCGCCGCGCACCTGGAGCCCGAGATCCTGATCGTGGACGAGGTCCTCGCGGTCGGCGACGCCCAGTTCCAGAAAAAGTGCCTCGGAAAAATCGAGGACGTCGCCCGCAACCAGGGCCGCACCGTGCTCTTCGTGAGTCACAACATGGCGGCGGTGCAAAGCCTCTGCCAGCGCGCCATTTTCCTGCGCGGCGGCACCCTGTTTTGCGACGCCCCCGTGGCCGTGGCCCTCCAAGCCTATTTAGCCGACGCGCAACCCGACGCGAACGACCAATTCCACGGCGAAACCTATGCCCTGCGCGTGGATCATATAGGCTTCACCCAGGCAGGGGCCTTTCCTGCCATCGCCCTCGACCTCACCCTTCGCGCCAAGCTCCCCGGCCGTTTGGCGCTGGAAGTCATTGTGAAATCCAGCATGGGCACGCCGGTCGCCTTCGCCGACGCCGGCTCACTCCGCTTCGACCAAGCCTTGGTCATCACTCCCGGCGACACCCGGTCGCGCTGGCTTCTGGATGCCTCACAGCTCGCCAACGGCAGCTATTTCATCCGCCTGCAGCTGTTTGAAGTCGGCGTGGAACACCACCTCATCCTGGATCATCCCGCCGCGATCGAAGTAACCCGGGCAACCCCGGACGGAGTTGATCGCGTGCTTCAGGCCGACTGGAACGTGGGCGCGGTAACATTGCCCTTATACCCGGTGAAAAACTAAGTCATGAGCACCAACCAAACACCTGCCCCCGCGTCGCTCCCTTTCGGCCATGGCTTGCTCTCCCGCTATTATCGTCGCGCAGAACACCCGGGCCGACTGCGCATCCTGAATACCCTGACCGCCCTTCTAGCCCGTCCCTGCATTCATTCTGAAATTAGCCCCGGAGTGGTCATGGCTCTCGATCCCGATGACTACGTGCAAAGGGAAATCCTGTTTCATGGCGGCTACGAACTGCCAACCCTGGAGCGGTTCGATTCCTTGCTCCTTGAGGCGCGTGGTTTTACCGATTTCGGCGCCCACATGGGGCTCTACACTCTGCGCGCAGCCCGCGCCCTCCTGCCTCGCGACGGACGTGTTTTTGCGATCGAACCCACCATCCCGAACGCCCACGCCCTGCTGCGTAACGCACACCTGAGCGGCTTGCAAAACATCGAACTCTGCTGCGCCGCCTTCTCCGATCAAGGCGGCCTGCTGCGCATGATCACGCCCCACTTCAACAACACCGGCGGCAGCCGCCTGGGCAACCCGCACAACCTGGCATCAGACCAGCGCGAAATCGCCCTGCATGTCGCGGTTCGTCCCGCCGCCGAACTCGTACCTCTCATACCCGAGGCTTGCCTCGATCTGGTAAAACTCGACGTGGAGGGTCAGGAGTTCCGCATCCTGCGCTCACTCTTTGGAGCCACCCCCATCCGCCCGCGCAACCTGATCGTCGAGTACCTTCCCGGGATATGCGAAAATGACTCCGTTGACCAGCTGGCCCATGAACTCGCTTGGTTAAAGTCGGAAGGCTACGAATTGCTAAACGTTCACGGCGAACCTTACCGCGCCGAAGTCGAATTGCCCGATTCCAACCTATGGCTGCGCCGCCGCGCCAGCTAGGACGCGCATGCTGGACCGTCTGAAGCACCTTCTTCGCGCCCGGCTTGGCCAGGACCGGATGCTCGACCTTTATTACTATCCCAGGAACCTCCTTTTCCTTGCCACAGGTTCGCTCTCTCCAGCCACTCCGCCAGACCAAGTGGCCGTGGTCTCCATGTGGGACGCGCGCCAGGCCGACCTCGCCGCCATCACCTCGCCCAACAAGGCCGCCTACTGCTCGCGCTGGGGTTACCACTGGATTCCCCGCACTTCCGGTTTCGATCCGGCTCGCCCGGTCGCCTGGAGTAAACTCCGCTTCATCCAGGAAGCCTTGCGCTCCCACGCCTGGGTCTTCTGGTCCGACCCCGACAGCCTGATCACCAACCCCGCGCTCAGCCTCGCCCCCTTGCTGCGCACGCGTGCCGGCATCGTCATCACCCGCGATCAAGTCGGCTACAACTCCGGCAGTTTTCTGCTGCGCCGCTGCCCCTGGACGCTCGCCTTTCTGGAAGCCGCCTGGGACTTCCCCGCCACCGACGAATACCGCAGCGAGTATGATCTGGATACCGATCGTCTCTGGGAAAATCGCGCCATCGACTTGTTGCTCCGCAAAAAACACCACCGCCGCCAAGTCCGCGTGGTCCGGCAAAACCGGCTCAATTCCTACTTGCCCGCACTCACCGCCTGCGACCCCGAAGGTGCCTATCGGCCCGGGGATTTTGTGCTCCATCTGCCCGGCGTCGCCCACGAAACCCGCCTGCGCGAACTCTCCGCCCGCGTCGCCGCCCTCACCCGATGACGCCGCCCTCTCCTCCGCCTCGCGTCGTGCTCTTGACCCGTTACCTGGCCACTCCGGCCCAGCCCGACAGCGGCATAGGCCGCCATTTTATCGTCCTGGCCGATGCCCTGGCCGGGGCCGGCGCCTGCGTCCACCTCGTGCTCCTGGCGGCGGAAAACTCTTCCGCCCAGCGCGCGGCCCTGGCCCGACTCGCCCCCCGCTGGAGCTACACCGTCGTTGATTGTCAACTACCCGCCTGGCTGAGTCCGCCCCCCGCGCGCTGGCCCCTGCTTTGGCTCCTGCGCGACCTCTGGTCCGCCGGTCTCGCCGTGCGCGAACTGCTGCGCCTGCGCGTCCACCAAACCAACACCGTGGTGGAAACCCACTCGACCTGCGTTCCCGCCCTGGTTTTCAACGCCTTGGGTTGGACGACCTTGGTCCGCGTCTCGACCACCATGGCCCGTATGTACGAAGAACGCGCCATCAGCTCGCGTTGGCTGCGCCTTGGGGCCGCCTTGGAAACCCTTCACCTCGCGCTCAGCCCGGCCCTGCTCACCCACAGCGCCCGCCACCGCGCTCAGGTATGCGCCGACACGGGTCTGGATCCCCGACGTTTCGCCCTGATCCCGCACGGCCTGCCCGCGCCGGGATGCGGCTCCTCGACCGCGCCGCCCGGCAAACGACTGCTCTTCCTCGGTCGCTTCGAGCGCCGGAAGGGCATCGACACCTTGCTCCAAGCCTTGCCCGGACTGCTTCTGAGCCATCCCGATCTGCACGTTTCCCTGGTTGGCGAAATCGGCGAAAACCACGACTGGGCCGAACCCCTCTCGCCGCTTCCCGCCGAGACCCGGGCGCGGGTGCGCGCCCATGGTCGACTCGACACCCCTGCGCTCGAAGCCCTGTGGCGCGAAACCACCCTGCTCGTGGCCCCTTCACGCTACGAATCCTTCGGGTTGATCTACGTCGAGGCGATGTCGCGCGGCATCGTGCCGGTCGGCTGCGCCGTGGGCGGAGTGCCCGACGTGATAAACAGCGGCCACGACGGCCTGCTGGTCCCGCCCGAATCGCCGGCCGCCCTGGCCGCGGCCATCGACCACGTTCTCGCCCAGCCCGAGCAACGCGCCAGACTGGGAGCCAACGCTCTCGCCACCTACCGCGAGCGTTTCTCCGACTCGGCACTGGCCCGGGCCAGTCTTTGCCTTTACGCCCGACTCGCCCGCCACCTAAACCCGCCCCAAGCGATATGAAGCGCCCCGCCCCCGCCTCCGCGCCAACGTCGCAAACCAGATTGGCCTGGCTGGACGGCTTGAGGGGCGTCGCCGTTATTTTCATTTTAATCGCCCACTACTTCCCGTCTCCCCTGCCCGGAGAGTACGCGACGCCGGTGGCCTACCTGCGCCGCGCCATCCACCTCACCTTCACCGGCATCGACCTGTTCTTTGTCCTCTCGGGATTCTTTGTGGGCGGGATTTTGGTCCGCACCTGGGGCGCGGGCCGTCCGGACAAGGATTTCTATCTGCGCCGCGCCGCCCGTATTTTACCGCTCGCGGCGGTCTGCATCGGCCTCACCTACGTCGGCCTCAGTCTGGGCTACCACGATAATTTCACCCTGGCGGGCGTGGAGCGAAACCACCCCTGGTGGACCTATGCCGTCTTCGTCTCGAACTGGCCGCTCGCTTATAATCTCGAATGGGGCAGCGGCTCGCCCTTGGCCCACCTCTGGTCGCTCGGCGTGGAAATGCAGTTCTACCTCGCCGCCCCTCTTTTTTTTCTCCTGCTGCGCAGCCCTCTGCGCGTGGGCGCTTTCTTTGTCGCCCTCGGTTTGGGCTCTCGCCTCGTGGTGCTCGCCCTTGCGCCCGATGCCGGTTTCGCCACCCACTTTCTGCCCTTCTGCCGGGCCGACGCCTTTGGTTGCGGGATTCTGGCCGCAGGCTGGCTGATCAACGGCCATCCCGCCCCCTGGCTGGAAACGCGCCGGCCTGCCTTGCTGGCCGCCTGGGTGCTCGGCGGCTGCGGCATGCTGCTGCTCACGGTTAAAAACGTCTCCCCCCACGACCTCCTTCTCGCCGGCGTGGGCTACACCGTGATCGCCGGCTTTTTTATGCTTTCGCTCTTGTTGCTCGCCGGTCGCCCCGGTTCGCTGCCGCGCCGCCTGCTCACCCGGCCCTGGCTGGTGCGTTTCGGCACCTATTCCTACTTCATCTACATGTTTCAGGATCTGACCGCGCGCCTCGTCGGCCACGGCTACAAACTCATTCCGGGCTTGCCCGCCGATGGCCTGCGTTTCGTCCTGTTTCCCTTGGGAACCGGCATCCTGCTGCTCCTCGCTCCGCTGAGCTGGAATTACCTGGAGGCACCGTTTATCCGAATGGCCTCCCGATACGGAGCTTCACGATAATGCTGAACCCCCTCCGCGCCTTTCTCCGCGGCCGCCACCTCCCGCCGCAGCTCGCCCGCCTGGTCCCGCGCCGCGTGCGTGCGTTCGCCCCGCCGCGCCGCTACCTCTCTGCCACCGATCTCGCCGCCGGCTCCATTCTGGCGACCGAACCGGCCGAACCCATCCCTCGGCTCAAACTCTCTCTGCACGGCGACGTGCCGGACGACGGTCTCGGCGCCCTCCGCTCCGAAGCCCCCGTGAACCACGTTTTCACCGTGCGCCACGCCCGCCTGCGCGACGCCGACGGACACATCATCACCCAAAACAACGAGTTGGTTTTCGACGCGGGTTTCTGGAGCCGGCTGCGCCCGCGCCCCGATCGCGACCACAGCGCCTATCAACTGCGCAAGACACCCCCCGCGCAGCACCTGCCGGGACTCACCGTTTCCATCGCGAGCGATTTCGCCGCCGGCGGCTACGGGCACTTCGTCCATGACTGCCTGCCGCGCCTGAGATTGCTGCGACTGGCCGGGATCGACTTCACCAAAGCCGACTGGATTTTCTGCCCGCGCCTGCCCAGCGCCACGGTGGACGACCTCTGTGCCGATCTCGGCATCGCCCCCGCCAAACTGCTCAACCACCGCCCGGGCTGGGATTACCTCTGCGACCAGTTGATCGCCACCACCTACCCGGGCGCGGTCGGCACCATCGCCCCCCGCGACGCAATATTCCTGGAAACCCTCGGCGCGCGTTGGCGACAGGCCCCGCCCTTTGCCCGCCGCGTTTACCTGGCCCGAGCTGGCTGCGCGCGAAACTTCCTCAACGAAGCCGAGGCGCTGACCGTTTTGCGCCAGCATGGCTTTGAGATCGTGGATCCCGCTGCAGGCCGCACCGCCCTCGAAGCCTGCGCCAACGCCGCCGTGATCGCCGGTATCGACGGGGCCAATCTCTCCAGTCTGGCCTTTGCCCCCGCCACCGCGCGCGTGCTGGTGATCTACCCCGAACAGGCCCCCACCCTGCCTTATCAACTCACCCTGGCCGCCTCCGCGGGACGGGAAGTGCATCTCTTCGGCCCGGTTCCCGCCAACCAAGTTCGACGAAGCTATCTGGAAGGCTTTTACGTGAATCCCGAGCGATTCGACGCTTGTTTAGCCACCGTCTGCGCAGGACTCCCACCGCCACCGTTATCATGAATTTTACTTCACCCCGACTCATCCGCCGCCTTGGCCGATCCATCCGGATCACCCCGGGCCACGACTCCTTTTGGGATGACTTCGAGTCAGGCCGGTGGGAGCCGGACACCCTTTCAATCCTCGACCACTACGTCGGACCTGACACCCTCTATCTCGATATCGGTGCTTGGATCGGGCCAACACTCCTCTTCGCCGCCCCCCGTGCCGGCCATGCCGCGGGCTTTGAGCCCGATCCCGTCGCATACACCGAACTCGCGGCAAATCTCGCCGCCAACCCCCTGCCCAACCCGATTCAATTACATCGCTGCGCCGTTGCGAAACAGAACGGCGTCGTGCGCATGGGCAGCGACACCCAGCCCGGCGATTCCATGTCCAGCGTTCTCTTCGCCGACCGGGCGGGTGGGTGGACGGCTCCTGCCCGCCGCCTCGACTCGTTTGAGGCCGACTGGCCGGTCCTCCCCCACTGCTTTGCTAAAATCGACATTGAGGGAGGCGAATTTGACGTGCTTCCGTCAATGACGCCTGTGCTGCTCCGGCGCCGGGCAACCGTGTTTCTCTCCCTTCATCAGCACTTCTTTCTTAAACCTTACCTCGGGCGGGGCTTTCTAAGCAAACTACAGGGAGAGCTTCGACTGCTGATCCGCATCATTCGCTTTTATCCTCTCCTTCGCGCCTATCCCTATATCTACGACAACGAACACCGCCGCTTGCGCCCGACCGACTTCCTCCGCCGTCGCCATTGGCGCACCACCTCCACGCTCCTTCTCTCCCATGGCGCGCCCCCTTGGTCGGCCCCTTCCACAGGTTTTTCCTCATGATCACGCTCAGCGTCATCCTCTGTACTCGCAACCCGGATGCCGGACGACTCAACCGCACCCTGGCCGGACTCGCCGCGCAATCCTTGGGCGCCGACCACTGGGAGCTCCTCATCGTGGATAATGGTTCGAGCCCTTCGCTTTCCGAAAAAAGCACCCCGCTCGCATCTCCGAATCAACGCATCATCCAAGAAAAAATTCCCGGCCTGACTCCCGCCCGCCTGCGCGGCATCGCCGAGGCCCGGGGCGAGATCCTCGTCTTTGTGGACGACGACAACGTTCTTGCGCCCGCGTTTCTCTCCCACGCGCTGGCCGCCTTCCAAACCCACCCCCGGCTCGCTGCGGCGGGCGGACCCGTGCGTCCCGAGTTCGAAATCACCCCGCCCGGCTGGGCGGCCGAGTTTTACCCGCTGCTCGCCCTGCACGACCACGGCCACACCGCCTTGTTTGCCACCGGCGGCCACGCCGCGCCCTGGCCGGATTTCGCTCCCGCCGGCGCGGGGCTTTGCCTGCGCCGCGACTACGCCACCCTCTACGCCGCCGCCGTCCGATCCGATCCGGCGCGCGCCGCACTCGACCGCCGCGCCGGAGCCCTCACCTCGGGCGGCGACAACGACATGGTTTTCACCGCCCTGCACGCCGGTGGTGATGTGGCCTATTTCCCCGGGCTTGAGCTCACCCACCTCATACCCGCCAAGCGCCTGGATCCGGCCTACCTCGCACGTTTAAATCGCGGTATCCAACGTTCCTGGATGCAAGTGCTGTCGCTGCACCGAGCCAACCCTTGGCCACCACTCACTACCCTGGGCGCCCGGCTCCGCATCCTCAAGGCGTGGTTTCGCCATTTCCCCCTTTTCCGCAGCTCGCCCGCCCACCGTATCCGTTGGCACGGTTCGGTCGGCCACTTCGAGGGCCGCGTCCGCCCATGAGCCTTCCCGGACAATTGCTTTATCACCTCTGGCACCGCCCCACCGGAGCGTTGCGCGAATCGCTACGTCACGGCGGCCCCATCGCCCAATGGCGCACCGAACGCGGGCGTCGCGATATGCAGGCCGGCGCCGAAAACCTGCCCGCCCTCCCCGTCCTAGCCCACGCCGCTGGCCGGCAAATCCATTTCCTCACCGGCGCCCGCTTCTGGTGGCAAACCGCCTTCTGCCTGCACTCCCTCGCCCGGACCAGCGGTGTCGCCCTGGAAACCCACCTCTACGATGACGGCACCCTGGCATCTGAGCACCGGGAAAATCTCCGTCGCCTCGGCCTTCCGATCATATTCCACGATCACGCGGCTCTGCGCGAAAAACTCGAACGCCTCCTGCCTGGAGAACGCTACCCGACCCTCCGCGAACGTTGGGTAAACTATCCCCACATCCGCAAACTCATCGACGTTCATCTGGGCGGCACAGGCTGGAAACTCGTGCTCTACTCCGACCTCCTGTTTTACCGCCGTCCCGATTTCCTTCTCCATTGGCTCGTTGCGCCGGACCGCCCGCTCCACGCCGTGGACTGCATCGAAAGTTACGGCTACTCCCGGCCGCTCTTGGCACGCCTCGCCGGCCGCCCCTTGGCCACCAAACTCAACGTCGGTCTCTGCGGGCTCAACAGTTCCGAAATAGACTGGGATCAACTCGAATACTGGTCGGCCACCCTCATCCGCACGGAGCGCACCAACTACTATCTCGAACAAGCCTTGGTAGCCCTGCTCTGCGCTGGACGGACCTGCGCCGTCGCTCCGGAGAAGGACTATGTTACCCTGCCCGCTCCCGCAGAAATCGTCAGCCCCTCCGCAGTGATGCATCATTACGTGGACACGGCCAAGAGTGGCTACTTTCGCCACGCCTGGCGTACGTTTATCCCGCCATGCGCGTAGAACCCGCCAACCCTCCCCGTGCACAGTTCCTCTGGGTCGGCGGCTCACTTTCCTGCCTGGAACAACTCAGCCTGCGTTCGTTTGTCGCCCACGGGTATCCGGTCGATCTTTATGCTTACACTGAAATCGCCGGCGTCCCTCCGGTCGTGAACTTGTGTGCCGCTGAAACCATTTTGCCCGCAAGGCGCATATTTCGACAATCCGGCGGTTGGGCTCAGGGCAGCTACGCAGGTTTCGCCGACCTCTTTCGGTATCATCTGCTACGCCAAAAAGGCGGCTGGTGGTTCGATGCCGACATCATCTCCATCCGTCCGCTCCCCGCCCCTGCTGGACTGCGGCTCGCCTCCAGCTTCGAGGGTGGATACGGCCAGCTGGCCAACAACTGCGCCATCCATGCACCCGCCGGTCATCCCGCGCTAAACTGGCTTTGCGAAAACGCCGAAACGGCGCTGCAAACCGCTGAACCCGAATTTGGCGCGCTCGGACCCTATTTGGTGCAACGCATGGTGCGTGAACTGGGTTGCCTGGATGCCGTCGCGCCGTGGTGGGAGTTCTCCCCCTTTCCTCATACGCAATTAGGCCGGGTGGTTTATGCCCGCGGCTCCCGCGCTCGACTAATCCATTTAATGCGTCACGTGAAATACCGGATCCGCGCCTTGCGAGACCCCGAGTTCCGCGTCGGCCGCTTGCGCCCGGGCACGCGCGCGATCCATCTGCACAACGAAATCTGGCGCTCCTCCGGCTGGGCTAAAAACGGGAGCTATCATGCCGCATGCTTGTTTGAATCGCTCAAACGTCGGCACGGCATCGCCTGCACCGCACCATGAGCTTTGCCATTCCCCCGGCATCCGTTGGCGACCGCCAAACCCGCATCGACGCTCTTCGCGGCCTGGCCGCCCTTTTGGTCGTGATCCACCATATCTTCGCGCCGTGGGATTGGCACGATGCCCACCCGTTCTTGCAAAGCCTGAACGGGTTCGCCGTCTGGGGCTGGCTCGGCGTTCCGGTTTTCTTCGTTCTCAGCGGACGCTGCGTCGGACAGGCATGGCTGAACGCACCTGGCGCGGCTCACTTCACCCTTCGTCGTATCCGCCGGATCTACCCTGCTTACCTCGCCAGTCTGGCCGTCTGCCTCGGGGTTATTCTGATACGCCGCTTGATCACAGGCACCAACGACTACGCCCCCCTGCCCCGTGACCTGCCCTCCATCTTGGCCCATCTCAGCCTGGCCATCCATCCGGCCACCTCCGTGACCGGGCTCAGCTGGGTATACTGGTCCCTCGCCTGCGAAATGGCCTACTACCTTGTGCTGGCCGGACTGCTTTTTACGCCCGCGTATCCCGGACGTGCCTCTGCCTGGGTTATGCTAAACCTTGGTTTCAGCCTGCTCAGCCTGCTGGGCTGGGGCGTCCCGCACACCCCGTTTTTCTTTTTGGAACACTGGGGGCTCTTCGCCCTGGGCGTCAGTCTGGCCCTGCGGGCAGCCGGCCACCGCCTGGCCCTTCCCTCTCTAATTGTTTCAGCGCTCTATTTCGCGCTTTTAACCGCCCGGGGCGAAACCGGTCCGCACCACTTTATCGGCGTGCTCACCGCCCTCATCCTGCTGCTTCCCGCCTCCTGGTGGAATCCCGCTCACGACCACGTTTTGGTTCGCCTCGGGATCACCTCCTACAGCTTGTACCTGATTCATGTTCCAATCGGTGTTTTTATGGTTTTTCTCCCCGCCGCCCGTGCACTCGGACCCAACCTCATGGGCATGCTCGCCGCGTTGACCCTTGGGTTAGCCGCATCCGTCGCCGCTGGCTTCGTTTTCTTCCACTTAGTAGAACGCCCCTGCCTCTTTCCCCGCCGCCTTTACCCGCCCAAGCCATGACCCCGCTCGTCTCCATTGTCATGGCCGCCTACCAAGCCGAACGCCACCTGGCCGCCGCCCTCGATTCCGCACTGGCCCAAACCTACCCGGCCATCGAAATCATCGTGGTCAACGATGGCTCGACCGATTCCACCCCCCGCATTCTCGAAACCTGCCAGCGCAACTTCGGCATCACGGTTCTTCAGCAACCCAATTCCGGCCAGTCCGCCGCCCTTAACCACGGCTTAACCCGTGCCCGGGGAGATTACATAAAATTCTTCGACGCCGACGACATCCTCGCCCCCGAAACCATCGCGATCCAGGTCGCCGCCCTCGCCCGCCATCCTCCAACCTGCCTCGCCTACGGACAATGGGCGCGCTTCCACACCGACCCCGCCGGGGCCGTCTTCACCTCTCGACCCGGCGACCACGACGCCGCCCCGCTCGACTGGCTGCTCGCCACCTGGGCCGATGCCGAACCCATGTATCAATGCGCCCTCTGGCTCATTCCTCGCGCCCTGCTCGCCCGCACCCGCGCCTGGGACGAACGCCTCGGCCTGATCAACGATTTTGAGTTTTTCACCCGCCTTGTCCTCGCTTCCGGCGGCATCATCCACACCCCCGGGGCCCGCCTCTACTACCGCTCCGGCCTGCCCGGCAGCCTCTCCCGGCAAACCAGTCGCCGCGCACTCGAATCCGCCTACCTCTCCTGCCGCCTCGCCACCGAACACCTTCTGAACCACGAAAACTCGCCTCGCACCCGCCGCGCCGCCGCCGATGCCTTGATGACTTTTGTCCAAGGCTATTACCCCGCCGCGCCAGATCTCATGCGCTCGGCCTTGACCAAGATCCATCAGCTTGGGGGCTCGAACATTCGTCCCGGTGGCGGTCGCGTTTTAAAGCTGATCTCCCGTTTACTCGGCTGGCGTTCCGCACTTCGCATCCGCAGCCTGGTGCGCAGGCTTAACCGCCTTTCCCGTTCCTCTAATGCCTAGCGCCCGCATCCTCATCCTCACCAACTCCCCCCTCTGCCGGAACCCGCGCGTGGTCAAAGAGGCGACCACTCTGGGCTCGGCCGGTTACGACGTCACGGTTCTTGGCATCAGTAATCATTTTCCCTCCATAGCCATCGACCGCGATCTCGTCGCCCGCTCCCCCTTCCGCCACCTCAGCGTCGATATGCTAGGTCGCAAGAGCCCTCCCCCGCATCGCCTCGCCGTCTGGCTGCGCCGCCTCCAACACCGCGCCGCCCGCGAGCTTTGCCACCGCCTCGACTGGCAACTCGCCTCCGCCCTCGGTCCCGCCGGCCCCCTGCTTCGCGCCGCCCTCCGCCATCCCGCCGACCTGATCATCGCCCATAACGAAATTCCCCACTGGTGCGTCTCCCGCCTGATCGCCGCCGGTCGCCGTGTCGCCGCCGACATCGAGGACTGGCACTCCGAGGATCTCCTGCCCCACGAACGCTCCGGACGACCGCTCCGCCTCCTCCGCGCCGGCGAGCGCTACCTCCTCCACCACGCCGCCTACACCACCACCACCTCGCACGCCCTGGCCGATGCCCTCCATGCTCGCTACGGAGGACGCCGCCCCGAGGTTATCACCAACTCCTTCCCGCTCGGCCCCTTCCTGGCTCACCCCTCCCCGCCCCTTCCGCCGTCGTTTTTCTGGTTCTCCCAGACTACCGGCCCTGGTCGCGGGCTCGAACTCTTCCTCGCCGCTTGGTCGGGCACCACCCAGCCCTCCCGCCTCGTTCTCTTGGGCGAAACGCGCCTCGGCTATCGCCAGCGCCTGCTCGAGTCCTTGCCCGAATCTTTCCGCGCCCGCGTCACCTTCCTCCCCTTGGTTCCGCCCGATCAACTCCCGGCTCTTATCGCCCGCCACGACATCGGCCTCGCCTTGGAAAAAGACTTCATCGTCAACCGCGACCTCACCATCACCAATAAAATCCTCCAGTATCTCAACGCCGGCCTCGCCGTAGTCGCGTCCAATACCCAGGGCCAGCGCGAGGTGCTTACCCGCGGGCCGGAAGCCGGTCTGCTCGTCTCTTTGCACGAAACCACCGCCCTCACCACCCAGCTTGACGCCTTGCTCGCGGATCCGGCCCGCCTCGCCCGCCGCCGCCTCGCCGCCCGCCAACTGGCGGAACAGCTCTTCTGCTGGGAAAAAGAAGCCCCCCGCCTGCTCGCCTTGGTCGAAACCACCCTGCTCCCCTCCCCGGGCTCCCCGCTCCCCGTTCCTAGCTCCTAGCTCCTGGCTCCCCATGCGTCGCGCGATTATCCTCATTCTTATCCTTTTCTCGCTCGGTTCCGTGCTCTTGCCCAACGCCAAGCGAACCGTTCGCCGCCTCCTGCGCGCCATCATTCACCGGCTGCTGCTCCTGCGCAGCCGCCCCCTCTCCCTCACCAACGAAGTCACCCTGCTGATCGCCCCCCACCAAGACGATGGCACCCTCGGCTGCGGAGGTCTGGTTTTCCAAAAAAGACTCTCGGGAAACCCGGTCCATGTTCTCTACCTGACCGACGGCGCCGCCTCCCATCCGGGCCACCCCACCCTCACCCCGGACACGCTCTCCGCCCTTCGTAAGAAAGAGGCCCGGCTGGCCAAATCCCGTCTCTACCTCGATTCCGCCTGCCTGCACTTTCTTGACCTGCCCGACGGCCGCCTGCCCCACCTGGACGAGTCCTCGCGCGCTGCGGCCATGAAAAAACTCGGCGCCTTGCTCGCTTCGATAAGCCCCCGCACCATTCTCCTGCCCTGGCGGCAAGACGGCAGTTCCGAGCACGAAGCCGGCTTTTACCTGGTCGCCGCCGCCCTGGCTGAAATCGGACTGCGACCACGCGTATTGGAATATCCAGTATGGGCGACTTACCGGCCCACCCTTTTGCTGCAAACCCTGCTAACCCCGGTACGCGTGCATCATTTTAGTTTCTTCGGTTACGGCGCGCAAAAAGACCACGCCCTCGCTTCCTACGCCTCTCAATTTAAACCCGTGCCACCGTGGACCGAGCCCGTGCTCCCCGCCGATTTCGCCGACAGCTTCAAACGCGAACAGGAATTCTACTTCGAACACACCCCATGAGTCCCGCCACCTCACCGCTCGCCCGACTCCTTCACCGCCTCCGCTACGCGCTCTATGGCAAGCGCGCCGGCCTGGGGCGTCCCGTACCCACCCGCGCCTTGGATAACGAATACACCTCCGGCGCTTGGGACCATTTTTTCGGCCCCGACGAACTCGCCCGCCATGAAATGCTGGTCGGCCTGATCCACCTGGCCCACCCCCGCCCCCGGGTTCTCGACCTCGGCTGCGGCTCCGGCCGCCTCGCCAGCCTCCTTCAGCCCGCGCAGCTCGCCGGCTACCTCGGCGTGGATCTCTCCCTCGCTGGTCTTGACCGCGCCCGCGCCCTGAACCTGCCCCATGGCAATTTCGCCTGCCACGATTTCGAGGAATGGACACCTGCGCCTGACAGCTTCGATGTGATCACTTTCAACGAATGCCTGGGCTACGCAGCCGACCCGCTCGCCACCGCCCTGCGCTTTTCCAACACCCTGCCGCCGGGCGGAGCCCTCTTCGTCTCCCACTTCCGCGCCGTAAACCACGCCGCGTTCTGGCAACGCCTCGGCCGCGGTTTCACTTTCCCGTTGGAACGCGTCGTCACCAACGCCGCCGGCCAAACTTGGGATCTGCGCCGCCTGCAAAAACGTTAAGGACGCATGCGCGCCACGCCCGCCATCACCACCCGCTGGGCTGCCCTCGATGGCTTGCGGGGCCTCGCCATCCTGGGCGTTTTATTCGGCCACCTGACACTGACGCCAAGCACCGAAACATCCCCCCTGCTCGCAGGCCTGGCTGAACTGGGTGGCCGGGGCGTGGATTTATTTTTCGCCCTGTCCGGTTATTTGATCTTCACCCAGCTGCGCGCCCGTCGCGCCCGCCCCCGCTGGGCGGGCGCTTTTTGGCGCCGCCGCGCCGCCAAAATCCTCCCGCTCTACGCCGCCTTGCTCGTCGTCGTTTACCTGGTGCTGCCTCCTTTGCTGCGGCTTGGTGGGTTCGAGACGAAACTGGCCACCCAGACCGGTGCGTCCGGAGACTGGCCTTGGTATGCCACCTTCACGTCAAACTGGCTTAATTTTCATGTCGGACGCTTCATCAACCCCGCCCTCGACGTCGCCTGGTCGTTGGCCATTGAGGTGCAGTTCTACGCATTGATCTCCTTTGTCTTCGCGCTTCGCCCGGACGGCGGCACGCGACGCTTCTGGTGGCTTATCGCCGCCGCCGCCCTCGTGTTCCGCCTCGGAATGTTTTACGCCGACGCCAACTGGATCCAAATCCTGGTCGCCACCCCCGCCCGGCTGGATGCCTTTGCCGCCGGGCTGCTCCTTGCCCGCGGCATTAAACCGCTGCCCGCCTGGCTGCGCGCCTTGGGCCTCCTCGGCCTGCTCGCCGCCGCCCTGCCCGCCTGGTCCCGCGAAGGCGCCTGGGGTATGACCCTGGGCTACACTTGGTTCGCCCTCGGCTGCGCCGCGCTACTGGATATCGCCCGCCAACCGCTATCCATTCCGTCCATCCAAAAGTTACTCACTTTGCCCGCGCTTACCTGGCTCGGAACCCGTTCTTACGCGCTCTACCTGACCCACCTTCCCCTCCGGGCCGCGCTACGCGACCTCTTGCTTCCGGCCACTCAAATGCTTTCGCCCGGAGGCATGATTGGGGTACAGCTGCTCTTTTACGCTGGTGCCGGAAGCGTCTGCCTGGTCACGGGCCACCTGGCTTGGAGCTGGCTGGAAAAACCCGCGCGCAAACGGATCCTGCGCTCTGCATAACCCGCCGCGCCCCCGATGAAACGCGTCCTCATTATCAGCCCGCACTTTCCACCGGTAAACGCACCCGACCTCCATCGCGTTCGCCTCGCCCTCCCCTACTTCCGCAGCCTTGGGTGGGAAGCCACCGTGCTCGCCGTCGCCCCCGAGACCATCGAGGGTGCCACCCTGGAACCTTCGCTTGAGCAAAGCTACCCGGCCTCCATCCGCGTGGTGCGGGTGCGCGGTATTCCCGTCCGCTACACCCGCCCCTTCGGCTTTGGCTCCCTTTGGTGGCGCGTCGGCCATGCCTTGCGCCGCGCCGGCGACCGCTTGCTCGCCACCGAACGCTTCGACCTGGTGTTTTTCTCCACCACCCAATTTCCCGCCTTCACCCTCGGCCCCCGCTGGCTGGCGCGTTTCGGCGTGCCCTACGTGCTCGATTATCAGGACCCCTGGCTAAACGACCACTACGCCAAAACCGGGGCCCGCCCTCCTGGCGGCCCCCTGCGTTTCCTCGTCGCCCAACTTAACGCCCGCCGTCACGAACGGAAAGCCGTGCTCGGGGCCAGCGCATTAATCACCGTATCTCCAACCTATGGGCCGCAACTGCGCGAACGCCACCCCGCCCTCTGCTCCAAACCTATTCATCACTTGCCGTTTGGCGCCGCCGCCGGGGACTTCGCCTTCGCGCGCACCCATTCGCCAGCGGTTCCGTTGGTGCGCGCCGGGCCCGGCGTCTGCACTGTAGTCTATGCCGGGCGCTGCGTCCCCGGCATGGCCCCCGCGCTAACCCTGCTGTTTCAGGCCTTGCGCGTCCACCTCGCGAAACCCGGAGCCGCTCGATTCCACTTCCATTTCATCGGCACCAACTACGCCTCGGCGGCTCAAGCCCGCCCCATGGTCCTGCCGCTCGCCGAGCGCGAGGGCGTTGACGCTTACGTTTCCGAACACACCCAACGTGTACCCTACTTTGATGCGCTTCACTACCTCGCGACCGCCGACGCCATCCTCGTGCTCGGCTCCGACGATCCCGGCTACAACGCCTCCAAACTCTACCCCTGCCTGTTCGCCGCACGTCCGTTGCTTTGCATCGCGCACCCGCTAAGCCCGATCTTTCATACCGCCAGCCAATACACGCCCGGGTCCACGTTCGCCGCGCCAGACGAGTCCGGGGCCGGGCTCAAACGCCTTGCGGCCAACTGGCTCGGCGGCGAAGGCTTTCACCAACTGCCGAACATCAACACCCTGTCACTTGCCTCACATTCCGCCGAAGTGATGACCCGGCACATGGTCGAAATTTTTGACCATGCCCTCATACCCGCCGCAAATTCAAGTCCGTGAGCAGTCCTGACTACGATTACAGCCCCCCGCCCAGCCGGAATGCGTCGCTTCGTCTCTATCAGGCCGGGCTCGGTTTACTGCTCTTTGCCATAGGCTGGTTCGTGCTGCGCTCCGGCGGGAAAATCAACACCGGCACCGTGCTCGGCATCATCATCATGGTGGCGGCAAGTTTCCCCATTCTCCAGTGGGCGAAACTTCGGCGCAGTTGGTTCCCGGCTTTCGAGATCTCCTGCCTCACCTGCGTGGCTTTTTACGCCATACCCTTGCTCACCGGACACGAAGAGCTGCGAGCCTACCCGGACACCGTGGTAAACGAATCCGCCAGCCTGATTCTCGCTTACCTATGCGCGGCGTTGATCGGTTTTAATCTGCAAAAACAACCGGTGCGCGCCTCCGCCTGGGCCACCGCCAGCTTGCTGCCTCAAACCATTTATCGCTACGTGCCGGTCGGGCTGGTGCTAAACACCCTGCACCTTGGCATAGAGAGCTACAGCAATCTGCTTCCCGCCAATCTCGATGGCACCTTGCGCGCCCTGTTTTTCGGCCTCGGCACCGTGGCCGTATTTGTTCTCTCGCGACTGCATGGGCTGGGCATGCTGGACGCACGCGCCCGGGTCTTCTTTTTCGGCAACCTTGCCCTGCAGATCATCATTCTTTTTTCCCACCTCTACCTCATTCGCGGAATTTCCCTGCTTGCGCTCGGCTTGATCGCTTACGCCTCCGCTCGCCGCAAAATCCCCATAATAGCCATCGCCCTGCTCTTGCCCGTGCTCGGCGTGCTCCACAATGGAAAGTCCACCATGCGGCAGCTTTATTGGGAGAGCGACCGTCCTCCGCCCACCGTAAGCGAGCTCCCCGCGTTTTTTTACGAATGGGTGAACTACGGCCTGACGAACCGTGACAAGGACGACCAACGCCCCCGCGCCTCGGTCTTTGATCGCGCCTCCTTGCTCCAAATGCTTTGCCTGGCGGTGGACCGTGTACCCGGCTTCAAGCCCTACCTGGGAGGCGAAAGCTACATCGATATCCCCGCCCAGTTTATCCCGCGCTTAGTTTGGCCCGATAAACCCTCCAGCCTTTTGGCCAACATCCGCCTCGCCCTTTACTTTAACCTCATCGACCCCGACAACCCCTTCAAGGTATCCATCGCATTCGGCATGATCGCGGAAGCCTACCTGAACTTCGGACCCATCGGTGTCATCCTCCTCGGTTTAGGTTTCGGCCTGCTGTCCCGCCGCCTGGCCATCCTCTCGACTGATGTGCCCCTGTTTTCCGCCTTGGGCATCCTCATGATTCTCCTCACCGCCTGGAGCTTTCAGGCCGAATTCGTCATGGCCACTTGGGTATCCTCACTCTTTCAAGCCGCCGTGGTCTGCATCGGCCTGCCTTTGATTTATCGTAAGTTCACCGCTTGATAAGTCCTCCGATGCCTCGCGCCGCAACCCCCCTCCCGCCCCGCCGCCTCGCCATCGTCGTTTCCCATCCGATCCAGTACTATGCGCCATGGTTCCGCCACCTTGCAGTCCACCGGCCTGAATTGGAGCTGAAGGTATTTTACCTGTCCGACCACGGCCAGGCCTCCCGCCCCGACGCCCAATTCGGCACCGCCTTCGCCTGGGATACCGACCTGCTGTCCGGCTACGCCTGCGAATTCGTCCCCAACCTCGCCACCCGCCCCGACGTCACCCGCTTCTCCGGCCTGCATAACCCCGGCCTCCGCCCCGCCCTGCGCGCCTTCGCCCCCGAAGCCATCCTGCTCTTCGGCTACGCCTACCGCCCCCACCTCGCACTCATCCTCCGCCCGCCCGCCCCCATCCTCTTCCGCGGCGACTCCCACCTCCTCGGCCTTGCCAGCCCTGCTAGCTTCTTGGCTCAGCTCGCTCCACGCTCCTTGCTCAAACGCCTCCTCTTCTCCCGCTGCTCCGCCTTCCTCCCTGTCGGCACCGCCAACGCCGCCTACTTCCGCCACTACGGCGTGCCAGCCGAAAACTGTTTTCTCGCGCCCCACGCGGTGGACGCCGCCCACTTCACCATCACCCCCGAACGCCTCGCCACCGCCGCCGCCCAAAGGGACACCCTCGGCATCCCCGCCACCGCCCCGGTCGCCCTGTTCGCGGGAAAACTTATCCCCAAAAAACGCCCCGATCTCCTGCTTGCCGCCTTCATCGAAGCCGCCGTACCCGGCGCCCATCTCGTCTTCTCCGGCGACGGCGAACTCCTCCCCCAACTCCGCGCCGCCGCCGCCGGTCTCCCCTACGTCCACTTCCTGCCCTTCGCCAATCAGTCCGCCATGCCCGCCCGCTACCTCCTGGGCGATGTCTTCGTCCTGCCCTCCGAAGGCCGCCACGAAACCTGGGGCCTCGCGGTCAACGAAGCCATGCACCTCGCCCGCCCCTGCATCGTGAGCGACCACGTCGGCTGCGCCGCCGACCTCGTGGGAACAGGGAGCGTGGAGCAGGGAGCGTGGAACAAATCCCAGTTCTCAGCTCACAACGCCATGCTCCCCTCTCCTGGCTCCCCGCTCCTCGCTCCTAGCTCCTCGCTCCAGACCGGCTGGGTTTTCCCCGCCGGCGACCAAACCGCCCTTGCCGCCACCCTCCGCTCCGCCCTGACCCTCCCGCCCGCCGAACTCGCGGCGTGCGGCCAAGCCGCCGCCCGCCGTGTAACCCATTTCAGTTACGAAGCCGCCGCCGCCGGCCTCACCGCAGCGCTCCAATCTGTATTCAAATGCTGACCCGGATCCTTCATTTCCTGGGACACCTCCCTGTAAAAGTCCTCCGCGGCTTGGCCCGAGGTGCCTGGTTTTCACTCTACCCCCACTCCGCCTACTGGAGACTCGGCGGCAACGACCCCGCCGTCGAAGCCGCCCTCCTCCACCACGCCTGCCGTCCCGGCCTAGTCTGCTGGGACCTCGGTGCCCACTACGGCATCTACGCCATCGGCCTGGCCCGTCGCGTCGGCCCTGCCGGCCGCATCGAAGCCTTCGAGCCCGACCCCGTCTCCTTTCGCCGCCTGAGCTGGCACGCCCGTCTCAATCGTTTGCCCCAGCTTAAAACCCACCCGGTCGCCGCCTCAAATGCCCAAAGCACCTCCCGCCTCTACCAATACGAGAGCTTCGGTTCCACCACCTCCCATCTACCCTTTCCCGGCGAAACCCTGGCCGGCGTCCCTTTCCGCGAGATCACCACCGTCGCGCTCGACGCCTGGGTTGCCACCGGCCGCATCCGCTCGCCCCATTTCATAAAAATTGACGTCGAAGGCCACGCCGTCCCCGCCCTGCAAGGCATGCGCCACACCCTGTCCATCGCCCGTCCCACCATTCTGCTCGGCGTACACACCCACGAAGAACTGAACGGCTGCCGTGCCCTCCTCTCCGAACTCGGATACACCCTCCAGCCCTGTTCCCCCGCCTCCTTGGCTGAGCTGGAAACCAACCCTTTCGGCGAACTCCTCTGCCTGCCGCCCGCCGCCGTATGAAAATCACCCTCGTGCACGGTTTTTTCCTTCCCATCCCGCCCGTCGCCGGCGGCGCCATGGAAAAAATCTGGTGGCGCCTCGCCCGAGAGTTTGCCGCCCGCGGCCACGAGGTCGTCTCCATTTCCCGCCGCTGGCCCGGCTTTCCCCAAAGTGAATTTCTCGAAGGCGTGCACCTCCACCGCCGCCCCGGCCACGACCACTCCCGCCACCTCCCGCTCAACCTGCTGCTCGACGCCCTCGGGAGCCTGCGCGCCCTGCGCCACCTGCCCGCCGCCGACATCCTCGTGAGCAACAACGTCGCCCTGCCCGCCCTCGCCCCCCGCCTCACCCCCCGCGCCGGACGTCTGGTCGCCAACCTCAACCGCTACCCGAAGGGACAGCTTCGCACCTGGGGGCGTGTTGCCCGCATCCAGGCCGCCTCCGCCTCCATCGCCGCCGCCGCCGCCCGACAAGCTCCCGCCCTCGCCTCGCGCATCCGCCTCACGCCCAACCCCGTTGACCTCGCCCTCTTCAATACCCCCGCCCGCCCCCGCCCGCCCGACACTCCGCTAACCCTCGGCTTCACCGGCCGCCTTCACCCCGAAAAAGGCCTCGAACTCCTCGCCGCCGCCGCCCGCCACCTCGCCACCCTGCCCGACCTTCCCCCCTGGCGCATCGTGCTCCGCGGCCCCGCCGACATCCCGCGAGGCGGCGGCGGACCCGCCTTCGAGGCAAAACTCCTTGCCCTCGCCGGCCCGCTCGTCGCCGAGGGCCGCTGGCAACACGCCCCCCCCGAGTTTGACGCCACCCGTCTCGCCGCGACGTATCACAACTACGACCTCTTCGTTTACCCCACTCGCGCCGAGCTCGGCGAAGCCCTGCCCGTCGCCGTGCTCGAAGCCCTCGCCGCCGGCGTTCCCGTCGTTGCCACCGACCTCGCGTGCTTTAACGATTACGTCGTTCCCGGCCGCTCCGGCCGGATACTCCCGCTCTCCGCCGACGCCCGCGCCTGGGCCGAAACCCTCGCCACCCTCATTCGCGCCCCCGGCACCCGCGCCCGTCTCGCCGCCCAGACCCGCGCCACCGTCGCCCACCTCGACTACCCCGCCCAAGCCGAATCCATGCTCGCCGATTTCGCCACCCTCGCCTAGCCCTTCCTTCCGCATGCCCCCCGCCGCCCCCGAGCCCCCCTACCTCGCCCAAGGCTGCGTCACCCCCTACCCGCGCTCCGAGCTTATCCGCCAACGTCTCTGGTCCGTCGTTCAAGCCACCCTTTTTCGCTTCAGCCTCCCCCGCGCCCACGGCTTTCGCGCCCGGCTCCTCCGCTGCTTCGGCGCCGATATCCCCGCCCCCGCTCAAGTCGTTGTTTTTGCCTCCGCCCGCGTCTTCTTCCCGTGGAAACTCCGGCTCGAACCCCGCTCCATGATCGGCCGTAAGGTGAACATCTACAATCTCGGCCCCGTCACCCTCCGGCGCGGCGCCAACCTCTCCCAGGGAGTCCACCTCTGCTCTGGCTCCCACGACTACACCCGCTGGTCCATGCCGCTGACCACCGCGCCCATCGAGGTCGGCCCCAACGCCTGGCTCGCCGCCGAGGTCTTCGTCGGCCCCGACGTCACCATCGGCGAACTTTGTGTTATTGGTGCCCGCTCCGTCGTCGTCTCCGATCAACCCGCCCGCATGGTCTGCGCCGGCCACCCCTGCCGCCCCCTCAAACCCCGCCCCGACCCCACCTGACTCAGTCCTCCCCGCTCCCTGCTCCTAGCTCCCCGCGCCAAACCACCATGCTCGATGTCCTTCATGTCACCGCCAGTCTCGATCCTCGTCACGGCGGCCCGTCGCGCACCGTGCCCGCCCTCGCCGCCGCCCAGGCCGAGCTCGGCGCCTACGTTAATCTCGTCACCGTAGGTCCGATACCACCCGATTTCCCGACCCGTCACCCCCACCTTCCCGTTCACGCTTTCCCCGCCCGTCCAGGACCGCTCGGCCGGATCTGCGCCTGCGCCTCCGGACTGGCCGAATTTCTCCACCACACCCCCGCCCGTGCCATCCACGTCCACGGACTCTGGCAACGCCCCCTTTACCACGCCGCCGCCGCCGCCGTCCACCACCGCATCCCCCTGGTGGTCGCCCCGCGCGGCATGCTCGAGCCCTGGGCACTCGCCCACCACACCTGGAAAAAACGCGTCGCCGCTTCCTTCATACACTCACGCGCCCTCTCCGCCGTTTCCGGCTGGCACGCCACCAGCCCGCAGGAAGCCGAAAACCTCACCCAGCTCCCCCCCTGGCTTCACGCCCCCGGCCCGCCGCTCCCGGCTCCCACCTGCATCGCCCCCAATGGTGTCAGCGCCCCCGCGCCCGGTGGCGTCTCCGCCGCCCGCGCCGCCTGGCCCGCCGCCCACCCGCAGTTAAAAAACACCCGCATCGCCCTTTTCTACGGACGCCTCCACCGTAAAAAACGCGTCGCCGAGCTCATCTCGCTCTGGCGCTCAGTCCCCCGCCCCGGCTGGACCCTTCTGCTCGCCGGCATCCCCGGCGATTACACCGTCGCTCAACTCCGAGCCCTCGCCCCCGCCTCCGCCACCTCCCCCATCGTGGTCGCCGACGGCGCCGGCCTGCCCGCGCCCTATCCGCTGGCCGAACTTTTCCTCCTCCCCTCGCACTCGGAAAATTTCGGCCAGGCCGTGGCCGAAGCCCTCGCCGCCGGCCTGCCCGCGCTCGTCACCGACACCCTGCCCTGGCGGGGCCTCGACGCCGCTTCCGCCGGCCGCTGCGTCCCCTGGGCCGACTACCCCGCCGCCCTCGCCGCCCTCCTCGCCGCCCCCGCCCCCGATCTCGCCACCCTGGGCGGCAACGGCCGGTCCTGGGTTTTGGCAAACTACACGTGGAAATTCGCGGCTCAAAACCTGCTGAGTTTCTACAGTCAACTGCCTGCCCGCCCGACGACCTGAACCTCGCTTCGCATCGTGGTTAACCCTTCCGCCTCCTCCCGGGTAATCCAGCGGGAAAAACTCGTGGTCGCCCACGTCGCCCTCGTTGCCCTCGTCTCCGCCTGGTTGCTCGGCGGCATCGGTCCCCGGCTCGAATGGGTGATCGCCGCCCTCGCCGCCCCCGCTTATTATTTTCTCTTCGCCGAAGCCCGGTACCGCCTCCGCCACCACGACCGGGCCGGCCTCCGCCGCCTGCTCCGCTGGACCGCCCCTCTCCTGGCGCTCGCCGTTTTCATAATCATCAGCGCGCTCAACCCCTCCCACCGCCCCGCCTTTCTCTTCAACACCTACGTGCTGCGCCCCGTGGCTCACGTCGAGTGGTTGCCCGCATCCGCCCTTCCCCTCGCCAGTCTGCGCGTGCTTGCCTGCTTCGGAGGACTCGCCGCCACCGGCCTCACCCTCGCCTTTTGCATCTATTCCCGACGGCTCCTGCGCAGCCTCATTCTCCTGCTTGCCTTCAACGCCCTCGTCCTCGCCGTGCTCGGCACCTTGCAACACCAGGCACTCGCCCCCGGCCCCTACTTCGGTTTTGTCACCTCTCACAACCCCGCCTGGTTCGCCACCTTCCTCTACCATAACCACTGGGGGGCCTTCGCCGTGCTGAGCACCGCCTCCACCCTCGGCCTCGTCTTTCATTCTCTGCGTTACCCCCCGGACAACGGCTGGTTTCACGGCCCCGGCCCCTTGCTCACCTTAACCTCCATCCTCGTCGCCGCCACCGCCCCCCTCTCCAGCTCGCGCTCCGCCACCGTGTTAATGGCCCTGCTCGCCATTTCCGCCGGCGCGGCCTCCCTGCGCCACCACTTCCGCACCCGACACCGGAATCGTCATCAACCGCTCCGCGCGTCGCTCATCGTCGGCCTGCTCGCCCTCTTCGTTACCCTGGGCGGACTTGTTTTTTTCCAAAGTCGCGAGGTTATCCAGCTACGCTTCACGCAAACCCTGGAACAAATCGCCCACCTTCGCTCCGGGCCGGACGGCTACACCCGCGCCGATCTCTACGCCGACACCTGGCGCATGGCCGCCGACCGCCCCGCATTCGGCTGGGGACTCGACTCCTACGGCCCCATTTTCCTCAACTACTCCCGTTTCCGCCCCGGCCCCGACCGGCTCATGAACACCTTCGAGGATGCCCACTCCGACTGGCTGCAATCCCTCGCCGAGCTTGGTTTTGTCGGCACCGGCCTGCTTTTGCTCTGCGTGCTCCTGCCCCTTGCCGAAACCGTTCGTCTCCGTCGCCTCACCGCCCTGCCCGGCGGCCTGTTCACCGGCTGCGCCCTGATTGCGCTCTACGCCTGGGTCGAGTTCCCCTTCGCCAACCCCGCCGTCGTCGCCCTCTGGTGGATACTTTTCTTCTCCGGGATCCGTATCCTCCAGCTCTCACCCGCTGTCTCCGCCCGCTCCCGCGCCGCATGTTCTCCGTCGTCATCCTGACCCTCAACGAGGCCCGTAATCTCCCCGCCTGCCTCGCCACCCTGCCCGGCGTGGACGACATCCACGTACTCGACTCCGGCTCCACCGACGCCACCGCCCGAATCGCCCGCGCCGCCGGTGCGCACGTTTCGGTCAACGCCTTCGAAAACTTCGCCCAACAGCGCAACCACGCCCACACCGCCCTCCCGCTACGCCACCCCTGGGTCTTCCATCTCGACGCCGACGAGCGCATGACCCCCGCCCTCCTCGCCGAACTCCGCGCCGCCGCCGCCGCCCAGACCGGCCCCGCCCGCACCGTGGATGGTTTCTGGGTCGCTCCGCGCATGCTCTGGGAAGGGCGGTGGGTTCCCCGTTGCACCGATTACCCCGCCTGGCAGGCCCGTTTCTGCCACGCCGCCACCTTCCGCTTTGTCGAACGCGGACACGGCCAGCGCGAAGCCGGGGGTCTGCGCCTGTCCCGCCTCCAAGCCAACTACGAACACGACATGTCCGCTTCCGGCGTGGACGACTGGCTGGCCAAACACCGCCGCTACGCCCGCCGCGAAGCCGAAGCCTGGTTCGCCCACCACCGCCCCCTTCCCTCCGAGCTGCTCGAGCTTTTCGCCGCCTCCCCCCTCGCCCGCCGCCGCGCGCTCAAATCCCTCAGCTACCGCCTGCCCGCCCGCCCCTTCGCCCGCTTCGTTTATCAATACCTGCTGCGTGGCGGCTTCCTTGACGGTGCCCCCGGCTGGCGCTACTGCCGCCTGCTCGCCCGCTACGAGGGCTTCGCCGCCGCCGAGCTGAGCCGCTTGCGCGACGCCCCCCGCTAGTTTACTAGCTCTACCAGCTTACTAGCTTACCCTGCTCCCCATTCCAGCTCCATGAATTCCAGCCCCCGCTTCACCCTGGCCCTGATTGCAGGCGACCTCGCGGGAGTGATTTTGGCCTTCAACACCGTCGGCTTCCTGCGCGGCATCGTCTCGTTCCCGGAGGCCCCGCTCCTCTGGCCCCTGCTCGTCCCCGCCGCCCTCCTCATCGCCGCCCTCGCCCTGATCGACGGCTACTCCCCGCGCACCGACCTGCTCTCCCTCGATTATACCAGCCAGCACCTCATCGCGACCACCCTCGCCATGCTGGCCACCCTGCTGATCACCTTCGTCGTCTTCAGCGGCGGCCTTCAACTCCAACAAAGCCGCTCCGTCATCCTGCTCGCTTTTCTCCTGCACGCCCCCTGCGCCCTGTTCATTCGCCGCATCCTGGCCCTGCGCCGCGCCGCCGTGCACCGCTTCCACGGCGTGGTCTTCATCGGCGATACGACCAGCGGGCAAACCTTCGCCGCCGAATGCGCCCGCATCGCCTTTGACCGGCCCGTCACCTACGCCGCCCTCCCCTCCGAAACCTCCAACGCCAGCCGTCCTGCCGTGGAGGAGCTCATCACCTGCATTGAGGCCGGCACTCTCCCGGTGGACGCCATCGTGCTTCGCGAATCCGCCCAAAACCTTCCGCCTGACCTGCCCGACCGCCTCATGCGACTCCACTTCAAAGGCATCCCCACCTTCACATTGGAGCTTTTTCACGAGGTCATCTGGCGCAAAATCCCCCTCTACCGCATCAACCCCATCTGGCTTTTCCAAGGCGGCTTCCAAATCGCCCGCGAACCCATCTTCGACCGCCTCAAACGCGTGTGCGACCTGCTGCTGGCCTTCGTCGTCCTCCTCCTCGCCGCGCCGCTGCTAGGTCTCGCCGCCCTCGCCATCAAACTGGAGGACGGCGGCCCCATTCTCTTTCGCCAAACCCGCGTCGGCCGCCACCGCCGCCCGTTTACCTTGATGAAACTGCGCACCATGCGCGCCACCCCCGGCGGCGACCGTTACACCGCCCCCGGCGACCGCCGCATCACCCGCGTCGGCGCCCTCCTGCGCGCCAGCCGCCTCGATGAATTGCCCCAGCTCTGGAACGTCTTCACCGGCGAGATGAGCATGATCGGCCCCCGCGCCGAGTGGGATGTGCTGGTCGCCGACTACGAAAAACAAATCCCCTGCTACCACTACCGCCATCTCGTCCGCCCCGGCATCACCGGCTGGGCCCAGGTCAACTACCCCTACGGCGCCAACCTCGAAGACACTGCCCGTAAACTCGAATACGACCTCTACTACATCCGCCGCTACAGCCTGCGCCTCGACGCCGCCATCGTCCTAAAAACCATGCACGTGATGCTCTTCGGCAAAGGCGGGCGCTGACGGGTTCAGGTTTGGCTCCCCACCGCTGACGGAAAACCATCTGGCCGGCGCCTTCCCTCGATTTTACCGACGCTGCTGCATTAAAACCGCTGGACAGCCCGCCGCTCCTTTCGGCACGCTGCGCACGTCATTTTGTTCCTGTAGCACAATGGATAGTGCACTGGTCTCCGAAGCCGGTGATCTCGGTTCGATCCCGAGCGGGAACACCACTTTAAAACACCGCATCTCAGCTCGCTTCAGCTTTGCTTCTGAATCGCGAAAAACGAAAAAGCCGCCCGCCTCTTTCGAGGGCGGGCGGCTTTGTTTTTAGCCTCAGGCGTTACGCCCGTGGCTGACTGGCTTACTTCTTGTCCGAAGCGGCATCGAGGATGTCGCCCAGGTTCATCATGTCGCCGGAGCTGTCGCGGTTGAGCGCCTCGAAGGCCGAGGTCTCGGCGGCGAGCTGCTCGCTGCTGTAGTTGGCGGCCTTGATCGAGAGGCCGAGGCGGCGCTCTTCGCGGTCGATCTTCACCACGCGGGCGGTGACTTCCTGACCGGGCTTGACGTGGTCTTTGACCTTCTCGATGCGGTCTTCGCTGATCTGCGAGATGTGCACCAAGCCGTCGATACCATCCTTGAGCTCCACGAAGGCGCCGAAGGTGGTGATCTTGGAAACGGTGCCCTTGACGACGTCGCCGATCTTGAAGTGCGCGTCGATGTCGGACCAGGGATCTTCGGCGAGCTGCTTCATGCCGAGGCTGATGCGCTGCTGGGAAGGATCGACGTCCAGAACAATGGCGTCCACTTCGTCGCCCTTCTTGAGGACTTCGGACGGGTGGTTGACCTTGCGGTTCCAGGTCATGTCGGAGACGTGCACCATGCCGTCGATGCCTTCTTCGAGTTCGATGAAGGCGCCGTAGGTAGTCATGTTGCGCACCTTGCCGCGGACGCGAGCGCCCATCGGGTAGTTGTGGCGGACCATATCCCACGGGTTCGGCTCCAGCTGGCGGAGGCCGAGGGAGATCTTCTGCTCGTCCTTGGCGACACCGAGGACCACCGCGTCGAGCTCCTGGCCGACCTTGAGCATCTCGGAGGGCTTGGTGATGCGCTTGGTCCAGGACATCGCGGTGATGTGCACGAGACCTTCGACGCCGGGCTCGATCTCGAGGAACGCGCCGTAGGGAACGAGGTTGACCACCTTGCCGTGAACTTTGGCGCCAACCGGGAACTTGTGCTCGATCGCGTCCCAAGGATTGGTGGTGGTCTGCTTGAGACCGAGGGAAACGCGTTCTTTTTCGCGGTTAACCTCGATGATCATGACCTGGATCTCTTCGCCCTGCTTGAGGACGTCGGAGGGATGCGCGATGCGACCCCAGGACATGTCCGTGATGTGGAGCAGGCCGTCCATGCCGTCGAGGTCGATGAACGCACCGAAATCGGTGATGTTCTTGACCACGCCCTTGCGCACCTGGCCGGGCTGGATGGAGTCGAGGAGAAGGCGGCGCTTCTCGCCACGCTGCTGCTCGATGAGCTCGCGGCGGGAGAGGACGACGTTCTTGCGGAGCTGGTCGATCTTGATGACCTTGAAATCGTAGGTCTGGCCGACGTATTGATCCAGGTTCTTGGGTGGCTGGATATCGACGTGGGAGGCGGGGATGAAGGCATCGACGCCGATGGAAATGATGAGGCCGCCTTTGACCTTGGCCTTGACGCGACCGGTGGCGACGGAGCCCTCGGGGAACTTGGTGAGGATGTTATCCCAGTTCTTCTTTTGCTCGGCTTTGTCGTAGGAAAGGACCGGATAGCCCTCCTTGTTTTCGACCTTCTCGATCAACACCTCGATGGTGCCGCCGATTTGGAGCTCGCCGATGTCGATAAACTCGTTGGCGGGGATGACGCCTTCGGATTTGCCGCCGATATCGACGACGACTTCGTTTTGGCGGATTTCGGTGATAACACCGGGGACGATCTTGCCCTCTTGGATCTGGCTGAGGCCGGATTGGGCCAGCAGCTCTTGCATGATGGAACTCATAGACGTGTAAGACGATCCGCCGCCGCCTTCGCTCCGCAGACGCCGTCGAACCGGGGGCATCGCTTGCGCGACGCGGGTTGAAGGTTACTGACTTTTGGGCCGATGGGAGCGACGCGGCGTCACCGGCCTGACCAAAGAAAATGCCGCGAACAATCAGCCTCGCCCGCCTGCAACGCAGCGCGCAAGGGCATTTTACCGCGTTACACCAGTTTTTTAACCCGGCGGTTACGCAGTCCCACCCGTGGTGAAATAATCCCGCACCGCCTCGACCACGGAAGCGCGCGGAATCTCGTGTTCGCTACGATCGCTCAAATCGCGGAACTTCACCACGCCCTTGGCCAGTTCATCGCCGCCATAAATCAAGGCCAGCTTGGCTCCCGATTCGGCGGCAGCTTTGAACTGTTTGCCGAAAGCCACCTCTTTGAGCGAATAATCCACCCGGTACCCCGCCGCGCGTAGTCCTGCGATGTCGAGAAACGCCGCCGTGCGCTCGGCCTCGCCACCGATCACCACATAAACATCGGTCGTGGGCCCAAAAGCCGGCATCAGGCCGCGTTGCTCCAGAAGCAGTGCAAAGGTCATATCGCCCATGCCAAAGCCGACCGCCGGCATCTCATTGTAGCCGAGTTTGCCAATGAGGGTATCGTAACGCCCGCCGCCGGCCAGCGCGCGCAGATCGCCCTTGCGGTCAAAAGCCTCGAAAACAAAGCCGGTGTAGTAGGCCAGCCCGCGCACGACGCCGAGATCTACTTCCACGCAATCGCCAAAACCCATGGCCGCGAGATTGGCCAGCAAGCGCCGCCAATCGCCCAAACGAGCCTGCAGCTTGTCGGAAACCAGGGCCCCCAGCGTGGCTTCGAGAGCGGACATCGTCTTCACGCCCATGAACGCGATCACCTTGGCCTTCAGCTCGGCGTCCAAGGGACCGAACTCGGTCACGTAGTCCTTGAACGCGTCGTCGCCGAGTTTCTCATAGCGATCAACCGCGCTCAGGATACCGCGCACCCGCGCCTCGTCCAGCCCGAGGGTTTCGAGGTAGTAAAACCACAAGTTGCGATCACTCAGGCGCACATAAAAATCCTCGGCACCCAGGCCGAAGCCGCGCAGGCACTGGATAAGAAGGGCGATCAACTCCGTCTCCGCCTCGATGCCGGGCTCGCCAAAAATATCGGCGTTGAGCTGGAAAAAGCTCCGCCCGCGGCCCTTTTGCATACGCTCGTAGCGATAAAACTCGCCGATGCTAAACCACTTGATCGGCCGCTTGAGCGCGTTGGCCTTTTCGCCCACAAGGCGGCAGACCGTCGGAGTCATCTCCGGCCGCAGCGCGACCTCGCGACCGCCCTTGTCGGTGAAAGAGAAAAGCTGGGTCTCGATCTCGTCGCCCGACTTGGCCTTGTAGAGATCAAGCGGCTCCAGGATCGGCGCGTCGTATTCGGAAAACCCGTAGGCGTGCGCCGCGCGCCGCCATTGGCGAAAAATGTGGTTCCGGCGCGCGAGCGCGTCGGGATAAAATTCACGAAAACCGGGCAGGGATTGAAACTGGGCCATGGCGTTAAATCGGGAGAACCCCCGACACTGGCGTTTTCGCAAACCCCAGCGCCACCCCAAAAAAAGGCCGACCCCCAAAAAGGAGGTCGGCATACGCAAAAAACTGCGAATCAAACTCAGAGCTGGGTGATATCCAGCTTCTTGAGCAACTGCTTCAAGATCTTGCCGGACTTGAACTTAACCACCGCACGCTCGGGGATGACTACCTCGGCGTCGGGCTTGTTGGGATTGCGGCCGATGCGGGACTTGCGGCGTTGCACTTCGAGCACACCGAAGTTGCGCAGCTCAACATTACGGCCTTCGGCCAAAGCCCGCATGACGATGTCGAGGGTCATCTGCACGGTACCGACGATTTCCTTTTGGGGAAAGCCGGTCTTTTCATAAATTTCCAAAACGATTTCGCGCTTAGTGAGGTTGGCGGGCATGGTTGATAGGTGGGTTTAGGTTTTAGTGGTGAACTTGTGGTTCTGGCTTAAGTTATTTACGGTTGTGCGATTGCGTCAAATTGAAGGTTGAGATTTCCCGTTCTAATTCAACGCATAGACCATTCTACGGACTCCCCATCAATAACTTAAGCGAAAAGCTTTTTTTATTTTCCAATACTTTAAGATTTTTTTCCTGGATGCTCGGCGCAAGTAACCACACCCGAAGTTTGCGTCCAACGACTTGGCTTGCTAACTGCCGCCACCGATTCCAATCCAAACTCCAGCGCCGCACCCTCCCCAATGCCTGATCCTGTCGCCGTTAATTCCATGTTTTCCCGCATCGCCGGTCGGTATGATCTGGCGAATCGCCTGCTGAGCGGGGGCATGGACCTGTGGTGGCGGCGCTGCCTGATGCAGGTCGTGCGCTCCGCCCGCCCCCGCCGCGTGCTCGATCTCGCCACAGGCAGCGGAGATGTGGCGTTTTCCCTCGCCCACAGTCTATCTGCGGAGACCGAAATCACCGGTTTGGATTTCTGCCAGCCCATGCTGGATCAGGCCATCGCCAAACAAAAAAACTCCGACTCCCGCGCCGCCAAGATCCGTTTCCGCCAGGGTGACGGCCTTAACCTACCGTGCGCCGACGCGAGTTTCGATGCGGTCACGGTTTCCTTTGGTTTGCGCAACATGGCGGACCGCGACCGTGCCCTCCGTGAAATGCGCCGTGTCCTCGCTCCGGGCGGCCGTGTCCACGTTTTGGAGTTTTCCCAGCCCCAGCCCTGGTTTGCGCCGATTTACTACTTTTACACCCGCCGTATTCTGCCGACGGTGGCGGGCTGGGTGACGGGGGACCGCGACGCCTACGCCTACTTAAACGCCACCATCGCCGCCTACCCCGGCCACGAAGCCATGAGCGAGGAGCTGCTACGCGCAGGTTTTCGCGAGGTGCGCGTCACCCGCATGACCTTGGGTATCGTTGCGCTCCACGTCGGGGTAGCTTGAACGCGTGGATTTAACCGGATCCTGCCGTTTGACCGCCCTGATAATACCCACTATTGCCTGATTCAGAGAGGTTTGGCGTCTTTTAGCGCTTCACCATCCGTTGCTTTAATTTTCAACTGAACGACTTGCCGCAGCCGCACGTGCTTTGGGCGTTGGGGTTTTGGATTTCGAAGCCCTTGCCCTGCAAGCCGTCGTCAAAATCGATGCGCGTGCCGCTGAGATACGCCGCGCTGCCCGGGTCAACCACCATGGCCACGCCCTCGCTTTCATAACGTTCGTCATCCGGCTTCGGGGCCTCAAACGACATCCCGTACTGGAAACCCGAACATCCGCCCGACTCCACCAATACGCGCAGAAACCGGTCTTCGGCGGCTTGTTCTTTTTGCATCGCCCGGATTTGGGACGCAGCGCGGGGAGTGAGCGTAATCATGCCTGCAAACTCCGCAGCGCACCCGGCATGTCAACCCTGCCCCCGTAACAAGCTTCACCGTTAGCGTAAGCAAATTCAGGCGGCACGAACTCGCCATAGCAGTTTCCATGCTAGGTTAATTTCCCGCCTTGCCAGCAAAGCCACTCATGCCCTAGTCCTCCCGTGTGGCCGCTCCTCTTAAGCACATCTTTAACGAAATTCACTACGAGATGGTCCGAAAGCTCGCCGATGGCGGCATGGGCATGGTTTACGAGGCCTGCCAGCGCGGCGCCGGCCAGTTCAAAAAGACCGTCGCGGTAAAACTCATCCGCGAGGAATACTCCACCATCCCGGAGTTTCAGAACAACTTTATCGGCGAAGCCCGCCTGGTGGCCGACCTCGTTCACACCAACATCGTTCAGACCTACCACCTCGGCATGATCGGCGGGCATTACTTCATGGTCATGGAGTATGTGAACGGCGTTAACTTGGAACAGTTCCTCGAGCGCCATGTCGCCCTCGGTCGCACCATCCCTGTCGATCTGGCTGCTTTTATCGTTTCGCGCATCGCCCGAGGCCTCTCCTACGCGCATAACAAACGCGGTCGCGACGGCCGCCTCCTCGGCATTGTCCACCGCGACATCGGCCCCAAAAACATCATGATCGCCCACGAAGGCGACGTGAAGCTCACCGACTTCGGCATCGCGAAGGCCCTCGACCTGATGTACAACGAGGAAGGGCAGGTGATCGCGGGCAAAGACGAATACCTCTCGCCCGAACAGGCCAACTACGCCGTCACCGACGCCCGCGCAGATATTTTCCCGCTCGGCATCGTACTCACCGAACTCCTTCTTGGTCAAAACATCTTCCGTAATGCCGACCGCCTCGAATCCCGGCGCAATATCTTGGAAATGCCGATTCCGCAGTTCACCTCCCTCCGCGCGGATATTCCTCCCAAACTCGAATTTATCATTCAAAAAGCACTTACGCGCGACCGCGAGCAACGTTACCAAACGGCCACCGAGATGCTGACCGCCTTGGAAATGTATCTTTACGGCGACGGCTACGGGCCGACCAACGAAAAGTTGGGCGCCTACCTTCGCGAAATCATGTCGGCCTGAAGAGAGTCGTATCCGCCCGCCCGGCCGACCCGACACGCTCCCCCCCCCCCGCTACACCCGCTCATGTGCGCCGGATTTAACCAAGACCTCCGCCAGCGTCAGAACCAATCCCTGGTTCTCGCGCCCCAGCTGCGGCAGTCCTTGAAAATCCTCCAGGTCGCCGCCCTCGACCTGCGCTCCGTCATCCAGTCCGAACTGGAGGGCAACCCCACCCTCGAAGACATCTCCAGCGACGCCGACAGCCTCGAAGCCTCCTCCGAAGCCGCCGCCGAACCCCAGCATGGCGAGGGCGACGAAAGCTCCGACGCCTCCCCCCCTCCCTCCGAAGACGCGCCGAACGACAGCCCCGAGAGCATGGATTTCTCCAAGGAATTCGACGTGCTCAGCAAGCTCGGCGACGACTGGAAAGACTACCTCTCCGAAAACGCCGGCGCCCAACCCTACACCTCCGAGGACGCCGAACGCCGCCAACACTTTTTCGACTCCCTCGTCTCCGAGACTTCACTGCAAGAACACCTCGTCCGGCAGGCCGAAATGCTCGATATCTCCGCCGAATGCCAGGCCGCCCTCCGCCACCTCATCGGCGGCCTCGACGAACGCGGCTTCCTCACCCAGACGCCTTCCGAAGCCGCCCTCCAGGCCGGCCTTCCCCTCTCCACCACCCAAGAGGCCGCCCGCCTGCTCAAAACCTTCGAACCCGCCGGCATCGGTGCGGTGGACCTTGGCGACTGCCTCTTGCTCCAACTCCGTGCCAAAAGCCGCGGCGACAGCCTCGCCGCCCGCATCGTGCGCGACCACTTCACCCTGCTCACCCGCCGCCGCATCCCCGAGATCGCCCGCAAGACCGGCGTTCACGTGGACGACGTCCAGGAAGCCATCGAGGAAATCGGCCGCCTCGACCCCGCTCCCGGCCGCAAATTCGCCGACGACAACAACCGCGTCGTCGTGCCCGACGTCGCGGTTGAAAAAGACGGCGACGAGTGGAAAATCATCCTCAACAACGATTACATTCCCCGCCTGCGCATCTCCAACACCTACAAGGAGATGATCGCCCGCGGATCCCTTACCAAGCAGGAGCGCGACTACCTCCGCGAGCGCATGCGTTCGGGCAAGTTCATCATCAACTCGATCGAGCAGCGCCAGCAGACCATCGAGCGCATCACCCGCGAGATCATCAAGGTCCAGCGCGACTTCTTTGAGGACGGCGTGCACAAACTCCGCCCGCTCACCATGACGCAAATCGCCGATGTCGTCGGCGTGCACGAGACGACCGTCAGCCGCGCCATCGCCAACAAATACATCCGCACCCCGCACGGCGTATTTGAGATGAAATTCTTCTTCACCCCCGGCTACGAAAACTCCACCGGCGAATCCGTCTCCAACAAAAGCGTGAAGGAAATGATCAACGAGCTCGTGACGCTGGAAGACAAAGCCCGTCCGCTGAGCGACCAGGAACTGGTGGTAAAGTTGAAGGAAAAGGGCATCAAAATCGCCCGCCGCACCGTCGCCAAATACCGCGAGGAACTCGGCCTGCTGCCGAGCAACCTCCGCCGCGACTACACCGTATAAATCTGCGGCGGCCACTTCGCCTCCCGTACCGTCCCGCGTCTCCGCCCATGCCACGGATCGACCACCATGTGCACCTCTACCCGGCCGAGCTAAACCGAGACCCTGCGGCGTGGGCGGCCGCGCACGCCGAGCCCCACTGGGCCAAACTTTCCCTGCGCCGCCGCGCCGACGGCTCGCCCGTGCAGGATTTTCCCAACGTCGAGCAACTGCTCCACGCCATGGACACCGCCGAGATCGAACACGCCGTCCTGCTCGGCTGGTATTGGGAAAACGCCGAAACCTGCGCCTGGCATAATCGCGCCATGGCCGCCTGGGTGCGCGCCCACCCCGACCGGCTCAGCGCCTTCGCCACCCTGCAACCCGCCGCATCGCCCGAGTCCATCGAACAGGAACTCACCCGCGCCCGCGACGAAGGCCTGAGCGGCCTCGGCGAACTCTCCCCCCACAGCGTGGGCGCACCTTGCGACGGACCCGGCCTGCACGCCGCGCTCAGTCTGGCCCAATCCTGGTCCTGGCCGGTCAATCTCCACGTTACCGACCCGCGCGGCCGATTTTACCCGGGTAAAATCGAAACCCCGGCGGAGGACTTTTTCGCGCTCTTCCGCGCCTGGCCCGAGGTGCGTTTCATTCTCGCCCACTGGGCCGGAGGTTACGACGTGCGTCCTTTCCCCAACGTGAGCGTCGATACGGCGGCGGCCCCCCTGATCTACGGCGAGCAAGCTTGGGCAATGCGCGATCAAAGCGTGCGCGCCGGGCAAGTGTTATTCGGCTCCGATTTCCCCTTGCGCCTCCACCGCGCAGCCGATGCCGCCACCGGCCTCGCCCGCTTCGCCGCCGAGGCCCGACGCCATGCAATCTAAACCCACCCCGCGTTTACTCGGAAGGCTTGGCCGGCGCGCGTTCCAAAACCGCCGCGCGCTCGCCACTCGGTCCGTTTAAAATCACCTGCGCGCCTTGCTGCCGCCAGCCGACCACCCGCGAAAGCACCTGCGTGTACGTGGTCTCCAACTGCATCTGCCCCGCCGGTCCGATCCGGCGCGTCATCGCCAGGGGGCCAAAACTGAGCGCAGCCCCAGCCTCCGAGTAGCGTCCGCCAAATCGATTTACCCCGCCATGTCCGGTGACCGCCTGCCCGTTGACGTCGAATTCAAGACTCGGGGCCGGCCAACCTTCGGTGGCGTTCACCACCACCGACCCGGCCAGCTCCACCACGGTCCAATTCGTGCCCGCGAGACTCTTCAAAACCGGAATCTTCGCCGGCACCGGAGCGCTCGCGTGCCCGCCCGCCGAGCGCACGGGCCGCGAAGCGCAGGCTCCGCTGGACAACACTAACGCGCACAAAAAAACGTGAAGGGTTTTCATAGTCGAAGGTTCAACGTGCATGGATCCTTGCCGGCACGCAACCGTTCCGCAAGCGCCAGCCCGGCGGCCACGCGCTACCTCCGCGTCTTGCGACGCGTAGCGCGGAAAGACGGCGGAAGCGGCGGCGGTGGCGGGAGTGTTCATTCGATTTCTTTGCCAAGGAGTTCCAGAAGTCCGGACAAGGACGCGAGCCCGCTTTGGCCGTTGAAAACCGTATCCTTCACCTGGGCCACCCACACCCGGCGATCGGCTCCGATGTGCTCGGCTGCCTTGTTGAAACGCGCAAACTCGGTCTCGGTCGGGTTGGACGTGAGGTTCACTTCCACCGCCCAGAGGCGGCTGTCCAGTTGGAAGACCGAATCCACCTCGTAACCATCCGTCGTGCGAAAATCATACCAATTCCCCCATGGTTTTAGACTATGAACGATGATTGGTGTAGCAACCGGTCGGTGACCGGTGCGGTTTAGCGGGCGGAACCGGTCACCGACCG
>JAPLTN010000100.1 GCA_026398135.1 Verrucomicrobiota bacterium | reverse complement strand
TAATCCTGGTTGGCTCTATAGCGTTAAACGTAGTTTTCATCGCGACCAAATCGACCGCTATTGCCCCCGAGGCCTCAGACCGTATTCGCAGGCCCATCGAAACTGCCCTCGCGGCTAAGATAGGCCATATATTTCCGCACACTTTCCCCGTCTTTTAACCCAAGGCGGCTTAATAACCCAAACCTGCACAAACCCACCGATTACCATGAAGAAATTAACATTATTAATCATAGCCTTATCGATCACTCTGAGTATTCAGACCCTGAATGCCAAGATAACTTTATTGATACCGGATACAGGATCATCTATAGTGGCTACACCGAGTAATCCTAAGGTAATTAATTCGTTTCGTTCGTACGGTTATACCATCCCTACTCGATCAACCACTGCTAAATCAGAAAATTTTGTCCACCTCACTATACCTAGATTCTTTTCTGGCGATACTAGCGATAATAAGAATGCAATATGTTTACTATACGGCAATCTAAACACCAAGGCCAAGGGCACCTTCAAGCTATTCCTCTATGTGACGTATGTATTTCCACCAAAAGACAATCTCATTAAACCCGAGCCACCTGACAATAGATCATCCAAATCACCATATAAAGTCTCGAGAAAGTATTCTATAGATTGTCCTTATGGAAGCCGAACCAACTCGGCTCGTTTTGAATTTATGCAAGTGACAATACCGTCGCTGCTTAACTATGAAATACGGGCCATAAGAAATATGGGTTATTATGATTGCGAGTACATTAATTGTCAAATTGTAGATCCGCTTGTAGGTGTCACCAATGTACCTATGTACAGGATCTACAGCCCCCAGGGGGGGATACGCAAATATCTCTAGTAGTATGTAACGATTGATTTTTCGGATTTATGTTGGGCCTCCCCTTGCGTGAGGCCGGGTAGTCTCTCGGCGTGCGCACGCCCAACCGGCCTGACACAAGGTCAGGCCCTACATGCGTAGCAAATAAGCAAGGGGTCTGAGCAAATAAGCAAGGGGTCTGGCCGCTGTTTGTGGATTAATGGCGAATCACAAATGGGGCCGGATTAAGCGTTGTATGATTTGAATTATCCATCGTGATCAAGCTCATGGAGTTTACGTACAGCGAATCGGAGATAGGCCATATATTTCCGCCAACCAATCAGAGTATATTGAACCTAGAAAAAGCAGTTGAACCATAGATTCCACAGATAGACACGGATTATCAAGGCATTATAGAACTCACTGTGCTCACCCTGCGGGTGAGTTTTTATTCATAGGTATCTGATCCGTAACTGCCTTTATCCGTGCTCTCCGTGCAATCCTTGGTTAATTCCTACTGCCGGATTTAGGCTCAGCAAAACCAAGGGGTGATATTCCATATCCATGCCGGTCACACCAGCCCCGACCGGTGGTCGGGGGCTCCGGGAAAAGCCCGGCCACCGGTCGGGCCTGCATTGGGGCAAATTATAAATTCATCGGGAATTAGGTATCAGTTCGTGCGCCGCACCGAGGTATCGACCGCGCGACCTTGTTTAACCGGATAATCGGCGATGGCGTGCAGCCCGCGGCTTTCCCGGCGTTGCAAGGCACACGCCACGATCAGCTCCGCGACCTGGATCAGGTTGCGGAGCTCCAGCAAACGCGCATCCACCGAGAAATTCCAATAATACTCCTGGGTTTCGCGCGCCAGCGTGGCGATGCGGGTGCGTGCGCGTTCGAGCCGCTTGGTCGTGCGCAGGATGCTCACATAATCCCACATGGTGCGGCGCAGCTCGTCCCAGTTGTGCGCGATCACCACGCGCTCGTCCTGGTCCACCACCCCGAGATCGCGCCAGCCGGGAATGGTCGGCGCGGGCACGCCGCTCTTTACGTTACGCTTCAAATAGGCCTCCACCGAAGCCGCGCCGCGATGTGCCATCACCACCGCCTCCAACAACGAATTCGACGCCAGCCGGTTCGCCCCGTGCAGCCCGGTGCAGGCCACTTCGCCGCAGGCGTAAAGTCCGGGCAAGGTAGTCTCGGCGGACAAGGTAGTCGCCACTCCGCCGCAGGTATAGTGCGCGGCCGGAACCACCGGGATCATGTCCTTGGCGATGTCGATGCCGTCTTCCTTGCAAAAGCGATAGATCAACGGGAAGCGCGAACGCAGAAAGGCCGCGTTGCGGTGCGTGATGTCGAGCCACACGTGGGGCGCGCCGGTGCGTTTCATCTCGGCGTCGATGGCGCGGGCCACGATGTCGCGCGGAGCGAGGTCGGCCTGCTTGTGGTAGCGCGGCATGAAAGCCTCGCCTTCGGCGTTGCGCAGGATCGCGCCCTCGCCGCGTACCGCTTCGCTGATAAGAAAACGTTTGCCCGAGGTTGAATACAAGGCGGTCGGATGAAACTGGATAAACTCCATGTTCCTCACCTCGACCCCGGCGCGATAGGCCATGGCGATGCCGTCGCCGGTGGCGATTTCCGGGTTGGTCGTGTAAAGATAAACCTGCCCCGCTCCGCCCGAACTCAGCATGACCACGGGCGCTTGAAACGTGACCACGCGACCATCGCGCACATCGAGCGCGTAAACGCCCGCCACCCGGTCAGCCTGCTCCGGAACGCCAGAGGTCGCGGCAGACTTGGCGGTGCCGTTGGCCTTGCGCCGGGGCTTGCCGGCCAACCGCGCGGTCGTGATCACGTCTATCGCGAAAAAATGCTCGAACAGCGCGATGCGCGGCTCGCGGGTGATGGCCTTGATCAAGGCCCCCTCGATCGCCTTTCCCGTCATGTCCTTTACGTGAAGAATACGCCGCTCGCTATGCCCGCCCTCGCGGCCAAGGTCGTAATCGCCGTCTTCGTCGCGGGAAAAATCCAACCCGAGTTTCACCAGTTCGCGCACCCGGGCCGGACCGTCGGCCACGATTTGTTTCACCACTTTGCGATCACACAGCCCATCGCCCGCCACCAGCGTATCCTGAACGTGTTTGGCAAAGTCGTCGGTCTCGGCCGTGACCACGGCGATGCCGCCCTGCGCCCAGTTGGTGTTGGAGTCGGCCTTGTTTTTCTTGGTCAGGATGGCCACCGAGCGGCCCTCGCGGGCGACTTTGAGCGCAAAGCTCAGCCCGGCTATGCCCGAGCCGATTACGAGCACATCATAAACCCGCGCCGGAGGCGCAGCCACGACTGGAAGAGGGGCGGGATCGCTCACAGCACGAGGTTGTCGATCAAGCGCACGTCATCCATCCACACCGCGATGGTCAGCACCGATTCTCCCGACACCGCCTCGCGGGCAGGTTCCATCGTGGTGCGGCTCACCAAGGCCACATAGATCACCCGAATGCGCCGCTGCTGGCTCAGGATGTGGGTCGCCTCGGCCACGAGACGGTCCGACCGGCGTTCGCCCGCCGCCACCATCTCGCGAGCCTTGAAAAGCGCCCGGCTGATGGCCAGCGCCTCGATGCGCTGGGTGGCGGTGAGGTAGCGGTTGCGCGAGCTCATCGCCAGACCGTCCGCCTCGCGCAGGGTCGGGGCCACGATCACGTCCACTGAGAAATGAAGATCGACCACCATCTTGCGAATGACCGCAGCCTGTTGCGCGTCCTTCTGGCCGAACACCGCCAGGTCGGGGCGGCAGATGTTGAACAACTTCGCCACCACGGTGGTGACGCCGCGAAAATGCGTCGGGCGCGAAACGCCTTCGAGCGGCTTGGCCACGTGCTCCTCGGTGATGTAGGTCGAGTAGCCCTTGGGGTAGATTTCCTCGTTGGGCGGCGCGAACACGTAGTCCGCCCCCGCCGACTCGCAACGGGCCACGTCGGCCTCCAGCTCGCGCGGGTATTTGTTAAAATCCTCGCTCGGGGCGAACTGGGTCGGGTTGACGAAAATCGACACCACCACGGCGTCGGCCCGCTCGGCCGCCAGGCGGATCAAGGTCAAATGGCCTTCGTGCAACGCGCCCATGGTCGGCACCAGGCCGATGATCTGGCCTTGGGCATGCAAGGCGGCGGCGAGGGCCTGCATTTCGGACACGGAACGGATGATTTGCATCGATTGGGGGGGAGATACGAAGTCGAGGGAGGGCTTGAACAAAGGAGGCTCGCGGCTCTTGTTCAAGCGTTTCACCTCCTAATTTGACCATGATCCGCATCAACGAGAACTACCTGAAACTCAAAGCCAGCTACCTCTTCTCCGACATCGCCAAGCGCGTGACGGCCTATACCACCGCCCACCCGGACAAGCCCATCATCCGCCTCGGCATCGGCGACGTGACCGAGGCCCTGCCCCAGGTCTGCATCGACGCGCTCAAGAGCGGCGCCGACGAACTAGCCCACCGCGCCACCTTCAAGGGCTACGGCCCCGAGCAGGGCTACGCCTTCCTGCGCGAAGCCATCGCCACCCACGACTACGCCGCCCGCGGCTGCCCCATCTCCGCCGACGAGATTTTCGTCTCCGACGGCTCCAAATGCGACTGCGGCAACATCCAGGAAATCTTCGCCACCGAGGGCCTCCAGCTCGCCATTCCCGATCCCGTTTACCCCGTTTACGTGGATACCAACGTCATGGCCGGCCGCACCGGGGCCAACCTCGATGGCCGCTACGAGGGCATCACCTACCTCGAATGCACCCCGGCCAACGGCTACGTGCCCGCCATCCCCGCCACCTCCAGCGACCTGATCTATCTTTGTTTCCCCAACAACCCCACCGGTGCCGTCGCCACCCGCGAACAGCTCACCGCCTGGGTCGCCTACGCCAAGGCCCACAAGGCCATCATCCTCTTCGACAGCGCCTACGAGGCCTACATCCGCAACCCCGCCATCCCCCACTCCATCTACGAAATCCCCGGCGCGGCCGAGGTCGCCATCGAGTTCCGCAGCTTCTCCAAAACCGCCGGCTTCACCGGCACCCGCTGCGCCTACACCGTCGTCCCAAAAGCCCTCCAGGCCTACGACAAGGCCGGCAACGCCCACTCCGTGCACGCCCTGTGGAACCGCCGCCACACCACCAAATTCAACGGCGTCTCCTACCCCGTGCAGAAAGCCGCCGCCGCCATCTTCACCGAGACCGGCAAGGCCCAGGTCAAGGCCATGACCGACTTCTACCTGGGCAACGCCGCCCTCATCCGCGACGCCATCACCAAGCTCGGCTTCTCCTGCGTCGGCGGGGACAACGCGCCCTACATCTGGATCAACACCGGCACCGACTCCTGGCAGTTCTTCGACAAGCTGCTCAACGAGGCCCAGGTGGTCTGCACCCCCGGAGCCGGCTTCGGTAAATGCGGCGAAGGCCACGTGCGCATCAGCGCCTTCAACAGCCGCGCCAACGTCGAGACCGCCCTCGCCCGCATCGCCGCCGCGCTGCGCAAATAACCATAAAAATGCAGGGCGGGGTCGCCGCACCCCGCCGCTCCGTCCTTCCGGCCCCGCCCTCCATTCTTTCCGTCTTCTGTCGCTCCGTCGTTCCGCCGCTCCCTCCCACCATGCGCACTCTATTCCGCTCCGCCCTGCTACTCCTAGCCTGCTACGCATCCCTAACTCCCGCCGTCCGCGCCGACTATAAGGGGGCCATCGTCATGGACGCCGCCAGCGGTGCCGTGCTCTCCGAGGAAAACGCCGACGTCGTCTCCCCGCCCGCCAGCGTCACCAAGCTCATGACCTTCCTCGTCGTGCACGACGCCCTCGCCGCTGGAAAGATCCAGCTAACAACCCCCGTGCCCGTCGCCGCCGAAGACGCCAAGACCGGCGGCACCCAGGTCTGGCTCGACCCTCGTGAAACCTTCCCCGTCGAGGACCTGCTCTACGCGCTCATGATCCAGTCGGCCAACGACGCCGCCAGCGCCCTCGCCCGCGCCACCGCCGGTTCCCGAGAAGCCTTCGTCGCCCTCATGAACGCCCGAGCCGCCAGCCTCGGCCTGACCCACACGACCTTCCGCTCCCCGCACGGTCTGCCGCCATCCAACCGCGTGATCGCCGAGGGCGACCTCACCTCTCCTCGCGACCTCGCCAAAATCTCCCGCGAACTCCTGCTCCACACCGACGTCCTCAAATACTCGTCCACCAAAGTCCGCGACTTCGGCCGCGGCGTGCGCCCCGAACCCGTCGTCATGCGCAACCACAACCACCTGCTCGGCGCGGTGGCCGGCTGCGACGGCCTCAAGACCGGCTTCACCAACGCCGCCGGCTTCTGCCTCGCCGCCACCGCCCAACGCGGCGACAAACGTGTCATCGTAGTCGTAATGGGCAGCCCCGACCGCCGCACCCGCGACGCCCACGTGCGCCGCCTCATCGAGGAAGGCTTTGGCAAAATCCCCGCCACCTCGGTCTTCACCGGCCCGCCCGTCGCCGTCGCCCCCGTGGAAGCCACGCCTGCGGCCCCGACCGGCGCGCCCGCGACCGACGAAAACGCCGTCCGCTTCGTGCTCCCCGCCACGAAAACCAAACGCTAATTCTAATTCGCTTTCATGTTGAGCTGAATTGGCCGGGGACGGCCAACCCTACATCTGACGTTTTGTGTAGCGTTGGCCGTCCTCGGCCAATTTCGGTTACAGGCTCAACTTGATCGCGAATTGGTATAAGCGATTTGTCCGGTCCGCCACTCCGGCCCACCTGCCCACAAAAAAGCCGACTCCCCCAAAAGGAGTCGGCTTTTTGTGGATACCCCGCGTCCGAAAGATCGAACTGGTCCGGGGAGCGCCCCCGTCCCGGGGGCTGCGCTGGGCGTCCCGCCCAGCGCTCCGGATAACTGTTTACGACTTGCCGAGGATGCTGGCGGTGGCGCCGATGAAGAGTTCCATGTCTTCCTGGGTGCCGATGCTCACGCGGATCCAGTCCTTGTATTCGCCCTCTTGACCAGGGGCGACGCCGAAGACGGTGTTAACCTGGATTTTCTTCTCCAGCATCTTCTTCTGGAATTCCTTGGCTTCGATGCCGGCCTTGAAAATCACGAACGCGCCCTGGGCATCGCTGTGCTTCAAGCCCAAGCGGTCGAGCTCCTTCATGGTGTAGGCGCGGATTTCGCGATACTTCTTGATGTTACCCTGCAAGTGCTCGGTGTCCGCCAAAGAAGCCTTGGCCGCGATGGCGGCGAGAAAGCTGGGGGCGGTGCCGGTGTCGTTCGCACGCACCTTGGCGAGCACTTCGGGATTGCCCGTGCCGTAGCCTACGCGGAAACCGGCGAGCGCATAACCCTTGGAGAAGGTGCGGGAAACGATGAGGTTCTTACGCAGCTTGACCAGCGGGGTCATGGTGTTGGCGGCGAGATCGGTGTTGGCCAGCTCCAGATAGGCTTCGTCCACGAAAACAAGGACGTTCTCAGGCACCGCCATGATGAAGTTGCGCAGCTCGGTGGGGTTGGCCAGCACGCCGGTCGGGTTGTTTGGATTGCACACGTAAACGATCGCGGTGTTGGCATCGATCGCGGCGAGCATGGCCTTGAAATCGTAGCCAAGGTTCGCGCCGACCGGGGTGTATTTGATCGTGCCGCCGCGCTGGGCAAAGGCACCCGTGAGCTGCGGATAACCGGGCGAGGTGGTCACGATGTTCGCGCCGGGTTTGCCGTAAGTGGCGGCGGTCATCAGCAACATCGGGCCGGAACCGTGGGTGAGCTGGATGTAGTCCTTGGTCACGCCTTCCTTCTTGGCCAGCATCACGGCCAGATCGTCGAGCTCATTGCGGTTGTAGAAATTACCGCTCTCGACCGCCTTGATCACGGCCTCCTGGGCCTTGGGCGAGAAACCGAAAAGGTTCTCGTTGGCGTTGAGATGCAGCGGGCTGGTGGTGTCGGTGGGAGCGGCGAACGAGCTGGCGGCGGAAGCGACGAGGATCGCGCTGAGCAAAGTCGTGGCAAGACGACGGGACTGACGGAGCATGGGTAGGCTTTTCATAGGTGGACGAGTACGCGGTAGGTTAACTGAACCAACTCATAAAAAGCAGGGGGTATGCCGCTTAGACGTGAAAATCGCTCATGCCGCCATCGTACCCGCCGCCACCGCTAAAATTTCAGTGCCCGTGCTCGATGAACACCATCAACAGCCCGAGCAGCCCAAAAACCGCCGCCAGCATACCCGCCTCGTAGCGCTCGAAACGCTTCAGGTCGAAGCGCGCCAGCCCGCGAAGCGTCAACCAGGTAAACACCGTCATGCCCGTCAGCGTGCCCACCGCGAGGATCACGCTCAGCACCGCGAACCCCGTCCAGCCAAACTCCACCCCGGACAAGTAAACCGGCAAAAACGCCTCGCATGGCGAGAGCGTGAGCATCACCAGCAAACCGCTGATCGCGGCCCAATCTCCGGTCTTGGACTCGACCAAGGGACTCTCGTGCAACTCGTGTTCGATGTGGCTTTTTTCCACTTCATGTCCGCAGGCCTCGCTGGCGTGGTGATGGCTGCCCGGCAGGTGGTGGTGGCGCAGCCCCGCCCCGCGGAGTTGTTGCACCAGAAAATAGCCGCCCACCGCCAGCAACAAGCCGCCGGCCACGCCCTTGAAAAGTTCGCCGTAGTGCTCGTCCAGCGCGAAACCCAGCCAGGCCACCACCAAGCCGAGCAGGGAAGTCAGCGCTACATGACCAAGGCCCGCCAGCACCGCCACCCCCATCGTTTTACCCTCGGTCCAGCCGCGTGCCCGTGCCACCAATACAAAGGGCAGCCAGTGCGTGGGCAGCGCGGCATGGAAAAACGCCACGGTGAAACCGGTGGCGGCGAGCGTCGCAAGGACTGTCGTGTTCATGAGTTTGGTTGCGCCCGGACCGTTGCCGAAAACGCGAACCACCACCAATCAGGGCGCGCGTCCCCGCTGTCGAGCCCGAGGGTGCACCCGCCACCTTAGCAAAGTCGTCAAGCCCCCCCGCCCTCCCCCGAGCCTTCCGCACTTCCCGCACCTCCCGCGCCAACCACCCCGACAACAAGTAACCTATTAGGTTACTTTGTATCGAGGATCGCGGAGCGCCGTGCCGTGCGGCAGGGTCGAGACGAACGTTTGCAACGCGCACGGCTTGCCGAATCTGACCGCGCAAACACGTTCGCACCATGCCTGCATCGCCCCGTTTCGCCCGTTATCTGGGCCTCGATTACTCCGGCGCTGAAACGCCCACCAGCAGCCTCAAGGGCCTGCGGCTTTACTCCGCCACCCCCGACACCGACCCGGTGGAAATCCCGCCCCCGCCCGGCCCCAAAAAATACTGGACCCGGCGCGGCGTCGCCGAATGGCTGGCCGCCACTCTGCGCGACGGACCGCCCACCCTGCTCGGCATCGACCACGCATTTTCGTTTCCGATGCGCTATTTTGAGGTCCATCACCTCGCCCCTGACTGGCAGACTTTTCTCGAAGATTTTTGCCAGCATTGGCCCACCCACGAGGACCATCTCTACGTCGATTTCGTGCGCGGCGGCCTCACCGGCAACGCCGCCGCCCGCTCGGGCGAGACCCGCTGGCGCCGCCTCACCGAGCTGCGCAGCCGCGCCGCCAAATCGGTATTTCACTTCGATGTGCAAGGTAGCGTGGCCAAGTCCACCCACGCCGGTCTGCCATGGCTGCGCTACCTCCGCCGCGAAGTCGGCCCGCGTCTGCATTGCTGGCCTTTCGACGGCTGGACTCCGCCCGCCGGAGCCTCGGTTGCCGCCGAGATTTACCCGCGACTCTGGAGCGCGGCTTACCCGACCGAGGGCCGCACACCCGACCAACACGACGCCTACGCCGTCGCCCATTGGCTGCGCGACAACGACCGCGACGCCACCTTGCTTGACAAGGCTTTTGCCCCGCAACTCACACCGTCCGAGCGCACGCTCGCGCAAATCGAGGGCTGGATTCTGGGTTTGGCGTAAAACCTCGGTAGCGCTCTCCGGGGGGCAACGTAATTGAACAATTTCAGGGTTGGCGCGTTTACCGCCCCTCGCGGATGTTAGGGCTTACTCGCCCACTCCGCCATGTCCGACGTTCCCGACCTCGCCGCCGTTAAAGCCTACCTCCTCGATCTTCAGGACCGCATCTGCGCCGAGTTATCCGCAGAGGACGGACGCGAAACTTTCCGCACCGACGAATGGACTCGCGATCCGTCCGACCCGAAGGGCATGGGCGGCGGCGGACGCACCCGCATCCTCGCCGAAGGCGCGGTTTTTGAGAAAGCCGGCGTCGCTTTTTCCCACGTCACCGGCACCAAGCTCCCCCCCAGCGCCACCGCCCACCGCCCCGAACTCGCCGGACGCCCCTGGGTAGCCATGGGGGTGTCGCTCGTCATCCACCCGCGCAACCCCCGCGTGCCGACCAGCCATGCCAACGTGCGCTTTTTCAGCACCACCGACGCCACCCCGACGTCAGCGACGCCATCTTCACCCACCACTGGTCATTCGTCATTGGGCCTTGGTCATTCCGGGGCCGCAGCGGCCCCGGTCTGGTGGTTCGGCGGCGGATTCGATCTCACGCCCTACTACGGCTACGAAGCCGACTGCGCGCACTGGCACCGCACCGCGTACGACGCGCTCGCGCCTTTCGGCCCCGGCTACTACCCGCGTTTCAAAACCTGGTGCGACGACTATTTCTTTCTCAAGCACCGCAACGAGCCGCGCGGGGTAGGCGGCCTGTTTTTTGACGACTTCGCCGAACTCGGTTTCAGCCGCAGTTTTGAACTCCTCCGCGCGGTGGGCGACGCCTACCTGCCCGCCTACCGCCCCATCGTCGCCCGGCGCAAAACCGAACCCACCACCGAGACCGAGCGAGACTGGCAACTCTACCGGCGCGGACGCTACGTCGAGTTCAACCTCGTCTGGGATCGCGGCACCCTCTTTGGCCTGCAAAGCGGTGGACGCACCGAAAGTATTCTCATGAGCCTGCCGCCCCTCGTGCGTTGGGACTACGCACGAACCCCCGCCCCCGGATCGGAAGAAGCCCGTCTCGACACCGACTTCCTGCGTCCGCGCGACTGGCTCACCGCGCGGTAATTTTCCAAAACCGGATTAATCCACCTTGCCGAATTTTTTCAGGCTCTCCTCGTGACGGATATCCTGAGCTTCGTACAAGAAGACCATCTCCTCGGCGATATTGGTCGCGTGGTCGGCGATGCGTTCAAGGCTTTTGCTGATAAACATCAACTCAAGGGCACGCGTGGTCGTGGACGGAGTCTCGACCATATAACTGCTTAACTCACGGTAGAGCTGCTTGTTGATAGCATCGACCTCTTTGTCGCGCTTCACCACCGCGATGGCCTTCTCCTTGTCCGCGTGCACGAAGCACTCCAATGCGTCGCGCAGCATCTCGATGGCAATGGCCGCCATGCGCGGGATGTCCACGTAGGGCTTGAGCGGTGGCTCGGCGGCGAGGCGGATGGCGCGCTTGGCGATGCTGGTAGCTTCGTCGCCCACGCGTTCGAGATCGTGCGAGGCTTTCATGCCCACAATAACCAGGCGCAGCTCGGTCGCGATGGGAGCGCGCAGGTTCATGTAACGGATAGCCTCGGTATCGATGCGTTTCTCCAACTCATCGAGCTCGTCATCGGCCGCGATCACTTGATCGGCCAGGCCGATGTCGCCCTCAACCAGGGCCTTAATCGCTTCGCGCACTTGGCGGATGGAAACCTCGCCCATACGGAGCAGGTCGGAGCGGAAGGTTTCGAGTTCGGAATCAAAAAAACGTTTCATTTTTCTTAAAAGGAGTGAGTGGCGGGAAGCGAGTGGTGAGCAGTCGGAAATAAAAGCGAGCGGGGGTTGTGAGTTCGATTCATGCTCGCTGCTCACTACCCACTACTCGCTACTTAAAAAACATCAGCCGAAACGACCCGAGACATAGGCTTCGGTCTGGGGGTTCTTGGGATTCATAAAGATGTCCCGGGTTTCGCCAAATTCGACCAATTTACCCATGTAGAAAAACGCGGTCTGGTCCGAGCAGCGGGCGGCTTGCTGCATGGAGTGGGTAACGATGATGATGGTGAACTGTTTTTTCAGCTCGTGAATCAACTCTTCCACCTTGGCGGTAGCGATGGGGTCGAGCGCCGAGCAGGGCTCATCCATCAGGATCACCTCAGGCTCGACCGCGATGGTGCGGGCGATGCAGAGACGCTGTTGCTGACCGCCGGAGAGGCCGAGGCCGCTCTCGTGCAAGCGGTCCTTGACCTCGTCCCAGAGGGCCGCGCCGCGCAGGGACTTTTCCACCACTTCATCGAGGCGGGCCTTACTCTTAACACCCTGGATACGAAGCCCGTAGGTGATATTCTCGTAAATGGATTTCGGGAAGGGATTGGACTTCTGGAAGACCATGCCGACGCGTTTGCGCAGCTCGATGGAATCCACGTCGCGGCCGTAGATGTCTATGCCGCGAATCTTGACGTTGCCGCGTTTCACGCTGGTTCCGTCGATCAGGTCGTTCATGCGGTTCAGGCACCGCAGGAGCGTGGATTTGCCGCAGCCTGAGGGACCGATGAAGGCGGTCACGCGTTTGTCGGCCAGGCGCAGGTTTATATCGAAGAGCGCCTGCTTGGCCCCGTAATAGAAATCGAAGCTGTCGATTTCTATCAGGGTTTGGGCACCATCGGCGGCGGAGGCGGTGGCGGGCACGTTAAAGGTGCGCGAGGCGGGCGTGGCGGCGGGCGTATCCATGGGCGCGGAAGCGGAGGGTTTGGAAGGGCGGGAAGTGGTTACCATTTGTAGCGGCCGCGCAATTTATTGCGCAGGACAATCGAGCTGGCGGCGATCAGGGCGACGATGCCCAGAAAAACGAATGCGGTGCCATACTGCACGCGCGCGGTATACTCGTTCTGCGGGATCTTGGAAGAGACCACGTAGATGTGATAAGGCAGGGCCATGACGCCCTGAAAAAAGAAGTCGGAAATTTTCTCCACGTCCCAAGGCAGTTTGTCGCGAACCACGTAGGCGGCGGTAAACATGATCGGGGCCGTCTCACCCGCCACGCGGGCGATGCCCAGAATGGACGAGGTCAAAATGCCCGGCAGCGCATAGGGCAGAACGTTGCTGCGGATGGTCTGCCACTTGGTCGCACCCAACGCGAGCGAACCCTCGCGAAAGCCCTTCGGCACCGCTTTGAGGGCTTCTTCCGAGGCGGTGATGACCACCGGCAACACCATGAAGGCCAAGGTGAACCAGCCCGCCAGGAGCGAGACGTTCCAGTCGAAATAGATCACAAACATGCCGAAACCAAACAGGCCGAAAACAATGGAGGGCACACCGGCGAGATTGAGAATGGCCAGCCGCACGAAGCGCACGAAGGCCCCGTCGCGGGCATATTCGCTCAGGAAAATCGCGCTGGAAACGCCGAGCAGCAGAGCGATCGTCATCGAACCCACCACGAGTAAAACCGTGCCCACAATGCAGGGCCATATGCCGCCGGCCGAGTAAACGTAGCTATCCGCCTTGAACTGGGGCGCGGGTTGGCCGGCCGCGAGCGCGGCGGCGGTTTCTTTTTCCCGGAAAGCGCGATACTCCCGGTCGCCCATCTCGCGTTTTTCGCCTTTATGCTCGAAAACATAAAGCGACTCGGGGGCCTCGGTCAGGAAGGTGTTGGTAAAATACGGAAAGGTGGAAGTCGTCTTGAACGCTCCGAAAACAGTCGCGGAGCCCTTCACCACGATGTCGCCAAAGACCGAGAAACCGGCGATCAGGATGAGGTAGGTGGCAAGCCGAAAGACCCAGAACGTGGATTTCTCCATCGAACGTCCCGCACTGGGACGGCTGGCAAAAGGATTTGGGATAGCGGATGACATGGAACGTGGTGCCCGGCGGGCTTAGCCAATGGAAATGCGATACTTGCGAACGATTTTCTGGGCCAGGAAGTTCAGCAAAAGCGCGATAAAGAAGAGCACCAGGCCCACCACGAAAAGCGCCCGGTAGTGGATGCCCCCGCGCACGACCTCACCCATCTCCTGCGCGATAATACCGGTCATGGTGTGGACCGGCTGCACGAAGGCGGTAATTCCGGCGGTGAAGTCCGGAATGGCGATGCGATTACCCGCGCAAAGCAGCACCACCATGGTCTCGCCCATCACGCGGCCGAGACCGAGCAACACCGCCGAGACGATGCCGGAAAGCGCTGCCGGCACGATGATGCGCACGATGGTCTGCATGCGCGACGCACCGAGCGCGAAAGAGGCTTCCTTGAATGCGCGCGGCACGTTGTTGATCGCGTCCTCAGCGAGGGTGAAAATCGTCGGCACCGCGATCAGCGCGAGCAAACAGCCGGCGGTCAACGCGTTGAGTCGCTCGGAATAAGGGAAACCGGGCACCCAGCTTAGGGCCTCCCATTGTGAAAGTGCACGCAAAGCCTGCCCGAGGACCGCGATGCCGAAGAATCCGAGCACCACGGAGGGAATGGCGGAGATAAACTCGATGGCCGGCTTGATCAGCTTCTGCTCCTGCGGAGTGGCGATCTGGTTAACGTAAATGGCTGCCCCCACGCCTAGCGGCACCGCGATGAAAAGCGCGATGGCGGAGATCATCAGCGAGCCGACAAAAAGCGGAATAATACCATACCAATCCTGCCAGAAGCTGGCCGTCAGCCAGCGTGTCCCGAAAATAAACTGCGTAAACGATTCCGACCAGCCGACCGGCGCGTTATTGTTCCAGTTCTTGAGCAGCTCCGTGCGCGTCGGAAACGTGGCGAGGTATTCGCGATTCAGCTCGCGAAAGCGCTCCAAGCGCGGCTGCAACTCGGGCACCGGTAGCACAGGCAGCTCGGCGATGGCAGCTTTGAGGGCCTCGGCGTATTCGGTGTTGATCTGCTCGTAGGCCGGAAAGGTGCCGGTGATGGCGAGGATTTCCCGGGAGAAATCGAGGTTCTTGACCACGATAGCTTCGGCCTCGGCCTTCATGCCGGAAGCGAGAAACTGTTGGCGGGCTACCTTGTAGTCCTCGTTCTCGTTGTAACGAGTTTTGATGTCGGTCGCGACCTCGGTGAGTTCGGAAACCAAACCACGCACGGGCACGATGGTGTCACCGTAGCGCTCGGCATAGTCATCGAACTTGGCCAAGCGACGCTTGGCCTCGGCCGCATCGACGCCTTCCTCGGTGAGCTTCACCACGGCTTTGAGACGAATATCGAACAGGTAACGCGTCAGCGCGGTGTGGTCCTCCTCCTGCTGGCGGATAATATCTACATACTCCAAGCCCGCCAGGCGGTAGGTGCGCAGGCTGTCGCGATTTTGACCGAAAAATTGGGAGCCTTCGCGGAAAAGGAAAAACGTGATCAACGCGAGTACGATGACGGCGACGAAGGCGTTGCCCCCGAAGAAGACCCGGATGGTCTCGTCAAAGGTTAACCCGAAAAAGCGGGTGCGCGCTTTCTGAATCGCGAAAATCGGCGAGGGCGTACCGGTGTTATCGGCGGCGGCGGTGTGGTCAGGCGGCATGCGAAGCGGGAGGAGACGAACAAAGTTGCGACAAATGAACCTGAAAAAAGGGGCCGCTCAACCGTGGGTCAAGCGGCCCCGAAACCAGTAACCAAACGTTAACCAGAAATCCGATTATTTGAGAGGCACGAAGCCGACCTTCTCAACGATTTTCTGGCCGGCGGGGCCCATCACGTAAGCGATGAACTTGGCGGCTTCGCCAGTGGCTTCACCATTGGTGTAGAAGAAGTTGGGGCGGGCGTAAGGATACTTCTTGGAGAGAACGGACTCCTTGGTGGGAGAGCCGCCTTCGATGGTGACGACCTTGATGCCGGGAGCGTGGATGTAGGCGAGACCGACGTAGCCTATACCGTTCGGGTTCTTGGCTACTTCGGCGGCGATCTGCTCGTTACCGGCCATTTTCTGCGAGGAAGCGGCGTAATCGCGCTTCTTCATGGCTAGGTCCTTCCAGTCCGAGTAGGTGCCGGAGGAGGTGTTGCGGGTGTAGATCGAGATGGTGCCGGCGGTGCCGCCCACAGCGGACCAATCGGTGACGTCACCGGTGAAGATCTGCTCGACCTGACGCTTGTTCAGGTCGGCGATGGGGCTCTTCTCATTCACGATCACGGCCATGCCGTCGTAGCAAACGATGATGGGCTTCAGGGTCTTGCCTTTGGCGGCGCCACCGGAGAGCTCGGTGGGACGAGCGCGGCGGGAGGACATGCCGATGTCGGCGGTGCCGTCGATGATGGCGGTCAGACCGGTGGTGGAACCTTCAGCGGCGATCTCGAAGGAGACGCCGGGATTGGCGGCCTTGTATTCTTCGGCGATCATGGGGACGAGCTTAGCGCCGAGGGTATCGGAGCCCTTGATAACAAGCTTCTGGGCTTGGAGAGGGAGAACGGAAACAACCGCGAGGGCGGCGAAGGAGAGGATGGATTTCATGAATAAGACGGGTGATGAGACTTTGAAACTGACGATTAAACGCAATCAAAGTGCCGCGAGAATGTGTTACATTCTCGCGGCAAAATGAGACGGTTTTTAGAACCTGGCCGAGAGGTCGACCTGAAGGACCTGAGCCTCGCCGAAGCCGTTGCCGCGGGCGGAACCAGCAGCGCGAGTCTTTTCGATGTTAAAGGCGTTGAAATACGTGACCGTGGTGGTGATCGCCGGGGTGATGCTGTAAGTTCCCGAGAAGATGACTCCTTGAGCGTTCAACAAGCCGCCGTTGAAGTCGGAGTCGAGCAAGAGGGACGAATAGGAACCATTGCCAACATAGCGATATTCGGCAACCAATTGATAATCACCAGCAAGGGCATTCGCACCATAGCGGACGCCGGCGTTGCCGAGGTAGGATACCTCGTCCACGGCAACGGTGCCGGCGAGACGCTCGGCGCGATCCTCACCCATGAGGTTGTAGCCCAAGGTGCCGTAAACGGCGAGGGGCTTGCCGTTGTAAGTGCCCACCGCGTATTCGGCAGGAACCAAGAAGGTGGCGAGGTCGGTGTAAACCGCGGTGTCGCTGGCCTGATTGGCGGTGTTGGTGTTCGTGGTAGTGGTCGTGGTAGCGCCAACTTGAGTACCCGAAAGGTTGAAATTGCTGACCGCCGTGGAGGTGGTGACCACCGCACGATCATGATCGCCGGGAGCGGCAAACAAGATAAAGGTCGGAGCGATCTTCAAGGACTTGGTCGCGTATTCAGCCTGATTGATCAACAGGAGCGAAGGGTTTACATCGGTATTGTTACGCGTGGTGGTGGTCGTGACCGTGCGACGATTATTGGTCGGGCTGGTGAAAGCCCAAGTGGTCACGGCAGTGGGTCCAGCGTTGGAAACCGCACCAGCGTTGGCGGCATTATTGTTCAAGACGAACTGGCCAGCGCGGAGGGTCAGGGTCTGGCCATTGGAGCCGACGCTATAAACGAGCTCTTCAGCAACGCCTTCAAAGTTAAGATCGGAGTCGATCCAGAAGCCGTTCACGCCGGGGACGAAGAATTTATGGGGCAGTTTGCCCACGCGCACGTCAACGGAGTCAGCACCGAGAACATTCGTGTCCTTGTAGTTGATAAAAGCCTGACCGAAGTAGGCGACATCGCCCGCCTTGTCGAAATTGTCGGTGCCGGCGGCGAGATCGGCATTAGTCGAGGTCGCGCCAGAGGCGGTCTCTAGGCGGAAGCCGGTGCTCCACTTGGCGCCGAAATCGGCGATGGCACCGAAGCGCACACGATAGCGATAGCGGTTACGATCCTTGTCTCCGGCGGCACCCTGGGGATTGGACTGCTCGTTGTCATATTGATAACGCACGCGGGCATCGCCGGCGAGTTTGAGCTTGGTGACGTTACCAGCGATATCGAGCTTGCCGGCCGAGCTGCTGGTCGCGAAGTCGCGGGTGAGGTCGGTGCGGATGTCTTCAGCCTCTTGGTCGGAGAGGATGCCCTTCTTGACGAGGGCGTCGAGGAGAGCGCCGCTGTCTTGAGCGGAAGCTTGGGAGCACAGGCCGGCGGCGAAGCAGCCGAGCAGGGCGAGGGATTTTGCGAAGTTCTTGATCATTGGATTTGGTTGTAGGCTGGTTGCATGAACGGCTCGCGCCGAACACAACGAGACCTTCGCAGCCCATTGTTACGATTTCGTGGCGGAATTGTTACGAAACGGTAATAAGGTCTGATAAATTCGACCACGACCACGCCCGCCGCCCAATCCACCACAACCAGTCCAATCGCGCCCCTTCCTTTGACCCCGCCCCCAAAAGACAAAGTAACCTAATAGGTTACTTAATGCCGGAAACCGGCTCGTCTGGCGCGGCGTAGGCTAAAAACGTAGAACCAAGCAGGCTCTTATCAGCCAATAACTTCTGGCTCTTCTTGCGGGCCGGTTAGCTGGACCAGATCCCGCAGCGACACGAAGTGCTGGGTCACGTCAAATTCGCCGTCGAGGCCGCCCACCACTTGGTTAAACAAGTGCTTTTTCGAAGCTTTGAGCGCTTCAATGCGTTCCTCGATCGTGCCCGCCGTAACCATGCGATACACAAAAACCGTGCTTTTCTGACCGAGCCGGTGCACGCGATCCACCGCTTGCGCCTCCACCGCAGGATTCCACCACGGATCCAGCAGGAAAACGTAGTCGGCCGCATGCAGCGTGATTCCCGTGCCAGCGGCCTTGAGCGAAACCAGCATCACCGCCGTACCCTCGGCCCCTTGAAACTGTTGCACCGGTTTTTGCCGGTCCAGCGTCATGCCCGTAAGCTCGAAACGCGGCAGCTCGGGGAAGTTTTGCACCAGCGCTTCCTTCACCCGGTCGAGCAACATCACGAATTGGGAGAAAATCACCACCTTGTGGCCGCTGCTGACGATCTCGGCGAGTTTTTCGATCAACAGGGTGATTTTACCCGAATCCGCCAAAGGGGATTTGCGCCAAGGCAACATATCCGGGTCGCAGCAAACCTGCCGCAAGCGCGTGAGCAGGGCCAGAAAACCAAAACTCTTCTCGCGCATCGCCGCGCCCACATCGTCGCCCAAGCGCGACAAACCTTCGCTGCAAATTCGTGCGTATTCCTCGCGTTGCACTGCGCTCAGCGGGCACATCAGCTCCATCTCCTGCTTGAGCGGCAATTCCGAGGCGACCTCCGCCTTGGTGCGGCGCAACATGAAAGGCGCCAATTGCACGCGTAACCGGGCCAGAGTGCCCGCTCGATCCATTGCGATCGCGTTTTCAAAGCCCATCCGCGACCCTAGAAGACCCGGCAGCAGGTAACGGAAAATCGACCAGAGATCGAGTTGGCGATTCTCCAAGGGAGTGCCGCTCAATACAATACGATGCGCCGCCCGAATCGAGAAGCAGGTCTGCGTTACCTTCGCGTCGGGGTTTTTAATGAATTGGCCTTCGTCCAGCACCGCGTAAGCAAATTTATGCTTTTCCAACAACGCCTTGTGTTTACGAAGCTGCGTATAACTGGCCAGCCAGACGCAGGGCGCTCCGCGCGAGGAAAAATCATGCCCGAACTTGAGCACATCGACCGTCAACTCGGGATGAAACCGCGCGATCTCGTCCTGCCAGACCGGCACCACGCTCGCCGGGCACACGATCAGGCTGGGGCGGTCATCAATACGCCGCATCGCCAGCAACGTAATGACCTGAAGCGTTTTACCCAAGCCCATTTCATCCGCCAGCAAGCCGTGACAGCCCTTGTCGGCCAGGTGCCAGAGCCACTCCACGCCGCGACATTGATAAGACCGTAAACGCTCGGGCAATTCCCGCTGCTTTTTCGGCCCGGCCAGTACGCTCTCCCGCCATGTGGCCAATTCCGGCGACAAGGAAAGCCGGAAACGGGCGTCGTTGAACAAGGAAAACAACAGGTACGGCGACATCGCTCCCTCGCCATGCGTTTCCGCCGCGCCCTTTTCCCACGCCTTCACCATCGCGAGTTTCTCCGCTGGCAAGCTCACGATGCCGATGCTGGGCAGAACCACCGGCGTGGTATTTTTTGCCAGCAAGAGCTTCACTTCGGCGTCGTTGAGCAAGCGCTCCCCCGCCTTGAAAATCCACCGCAGATCCAGCGCCGACTCCAGACCCGCGCCCTTGGCTCCACGGCGGGTGGTGCCGGCCACCGCCTCGATGGTGATTTCCTGCGTGCCTTTGAGCAACAACGCCGAGGCCGCGTCCAGCTCGACGCCGAACAGCTTTTTCCAAGACGGCAGGGTCGATTTAAGGAAATTCGGAATCTCCGCCACCGAGCCCATCAAATAAAACCCCGTCTCCTGCTTATAAACGAAGTGGGCCTTGCGCGCATACGAGGCCAGACCGATCAACTTGGCCCGTTCGCCCGAACTGGCGTGTGGCACGCCGGATTCGCGCGAAGCCGGCCCGAGCGCGGCCACGCGGCGCTTGTCCGGCCCCACCCAGTAAGTGGCGAAATTCAAGCCGTCGTCATTGGTGGTAAACACCAGCAACAAGGTGCGCGCCCCCACCGTGGCGGACGCGTTGCCACCGGTGGGCGGCGTAGGCTTGCGAAGGCCCAAGGCCCCCGGTGGCATACCCACGACCGGGCTGGCCCCGTTGCCGCTCGCGCTCCGCACGGCTGCAACCGTCGCAGATTCCGCCACCACCGGTGCCGGAGCCAAAACAACCTCGGGCAAGGGCGAAATCTCATCCGCAACCAGTTCCTCGATTTCATGCAGGCCGGCGACCGCGAGGGCCTTGGCCGCATCGAGATCAGTCGAAGACGAACGTACCGAAAACCCTTTTTCCGCCCACTCGATGACCGCGTATTCGTCCTTCTTTTCCACCTTCCGGTGCACGATGGCGTCACCCGCCGTAAGTTCGAGCTCACGCACCTCGCCGTCGCGGTAGAGCACGTGGCCGCGTTCGAGTTGTTCCGCCGTGAAGTAGGTCTCCCAGTTGTGTTCCAACCGGCTAAACCAGAATTCCAGCGAGTGAGGGGTATATACGCGCTTCGGTCCGTGATTTTGCATCCGCTAAAGGGTCCAGAGCAAAGCCGCCCGCCCCGCGCTTCAACCCTTAATTATCGTCCGTCAAAATCTTCTCCAGCGCCGCCAGCGTTCGCGCCGCCGCCCCCCGATTACCCGCATGCCAGGCTAATGCAGCCGCGCCCATCCGTTGCCGCCTCGTCCCATCGGCGGCCAACTCCCCCACCGCCCGCGCCAACTCCGTCGCGTCCGCCACCCGGCGGGCCGCGCCACCGCGCTCCAGCTCGGCCGCGATGCCAAGAAAATTGGCCGTGCCGGGCCCGAAAATCACCACCCTCCCCCTCGCCGCCGCCTCCACCGGAGTCTGGCCTTCCGTGTGCGGCGGGAGGGTTTTGCCCACGAACACCAAATCCCCCAGCGCGAGCAGCGTTTGCAGTTCGCCAGTCGTATCCGCCACCGCCACGTCCACTTCGCCCGCCGCCGCTCCGCGCGACCGGAAATGATAAGCAACCCCCGACCCGGCCAACGCCGACTCAACTTCGGCGCGCCGCTCGGCATGACGCGGCACCAACAACAATTTCCATCCCGCCGCCCGCACTGCCTTCCACGCCTCAAGCATGGCCGCCTCCTCGCCCGGCCAAGTCGAAGCCCCGAGCAACACCGGTGCATGCGGCCCCAGACCCAGTTCGCGCCGGAAACGCGCCCGCGTCTCCGCGTCCACCGTCGGCAAGGCCACGTCGAGTTTCAAGTTACCCGTCACCTCAATGCGCTCCGCCATCACCCCGAACGCCGCAAAACGCGCCGCATCGGCCTCGCTCGCCGCCAGGACCCGGGTCAAACCACCCACCAGCAAACGCGCCAGCGGTCCGAGCCGCCGCATCCGCCGAAAACTCCGGTCCGAGAGCCGCGCGTTCACCGCCACCACCGGCACGCCTTGCGCCGCCGCCTGATGCAGGTGCTCCGGCCAGCGCTCGCCCTCGGTCAAAACCGCCAGATCCGGCTGAATCTGCCGCCAGGCCCGCGCCGAGCACGGCCAAAAGTCCAAGGGGAAATAACCCAGCCCCAGCACCACGCCTTTCGCCAGATAACGCTCCTTCGCCAACGCATACCCCGTGCTCGTGGTCGTGGTCAGATAAACCTCCACTTTGCCCTCGCGTCGCCAGCCCTCAAGCAGCGGCGCCACCGCCAAAAGCTCGCCCACGCTCACCGCCTGCACCCACACCCGCCGCACCCCTTTGCTGCGCGCCGGCAAGGGCTCCACCGCGCCAAAGCGCTGACCAAACCCAGCCCCATACCCGCCGCGCCGCAACATCCGCCACCCGTAATAAGGAGCGGCCAGCACCGTCAGAGGCAAAAAAAGCAAGCGATAGAGCCAGAGCATGAATAAACCTTAACCGTAAAAGGTTTCTTGTCCCTCAGGGAACCCGATTCGCGTCTGGCGCTCAAACCCACGTTAAACCCCAGGACTCAACCGCCCGACTTTTCATTGGTCATTGGACATTGATCATTCTCCCCGCTTCATCCCACCCATGCGCTTCTACGTCCTTCTCGTCGGCCTGCTGCTCTCGTTCGCCGCGCCCGGCCACTCCTTCGCCGCCACGCCCTCCGCGCCTTCCGCGTTAAAATTCCCGCCCGCCCCCGGCCTCACCGACCTCGCCCCCGACCCCGCCCTCACCGTCGGCACCTTGCCCAACGGCCTGCGCTACGCCATCCGCGCCAACCCCGAGCCTCGCGGTCGCGCCGCCCTGCGCCTGATCGTCGCCGCCGGCTCCCTGCATGAAACCGAGGCCCAGCGCGGCCTTGCCCACTTCCTCGAACACCTGGCCTTCAACGGCAGCACGCACTATCCGCCCGGCACCTTGGTGGAGTTTTTCCAACGCATGGGCATGAACTTCGGCGGCGATACCAACGCCTACACCTCGTTCGACCGCACCGTTTACATGCTGGATCTGCCTGACACGAAACCCGCCACCCTCGCCGAGGGCTTTCGCGTGCTGGCCGATTACGCGGGTGAACTCCTCCTCCAACCCGCCGAAATCGACCACGAACGCGGCGTCGTATTGTCCGAAAAACTCGCGCGCGACTCGGCCGACTACCGCGCCGCCATCGCCGGCTACGAATTTTTCTACGCCGGCACCCTGCTCCCCGCCCGACTCCCCATCGGCCTAGAGCCCATATTAAAAACCGCCACGCGGCCCGACTTCGCCGATTTCTACAACACGTGGTATCGTCCCGAACGCCTCGCCGTCGTCGCCATCGGCGACCTCGACCCCGCCGTAGTCGAAAAACAACTGCGCGAGCTGTTCTCCCCGCTCGCTGCCCGCGCCCCCGCCCGCCCCGTGCCCGACTTCGGCACCCCCGCCTCCGGCGGCGGCCGCTTCGGCTACCACTTCGAGCCCGAGGCCAGCGCCACCACCATAACTCTCTCCAACATCCGCCCGCCCGACCTTAGCCCCGATACCGCCCAAAAACGCCTGCGCGACCTGCCCCGCGAACTCTCCTTCGACTTGCTCAACCGCCGCCTCGCCGAACTCGCCAAAACCGAGTCCGCCCCCTTCGTCAAAGCCACCTCCAGCCCCGACTCCTTCCCCGGCATCCACGACGGCGCCGAACTCCAATTCACCTCCCGCCCCGGCAAATGGGCCGACACCCTCCGCGGAGGCGAAAACGAACTCCGCCGCGCCCTCGACTTCGGTTTCACCGTCGCCGAACTGCGCGAAGCCGTCGCCAGCTACAAAAACCGCCTCGAACAAGCCCTCAAAACCGACGCCACCCGCCGCTCCGAAGAACGCGCCGATGAACTGGTGGACGCCTTCATCGAGGGCACCATCCCCACCACCCCCGCCGCCGACCTCGCCCTGCTCGGCCCCGCGCTGGAAAAACTCACCCCCGCCGAAATCAAAGACGCCTTCCGCGCCGCCTGGGGCGATCCCGCCGCCCGCCGCGTCGCCGTGATTGGCAACACCCGCCTCGCCGACACCACCGCCGCCGCCATCGCGCTTATCGCCCAAACCTACACCGCCGCCACCGCTGCCGAAGTCACCGCGCCCGCCGAACGCACCGACGCCGCCTGGGCCTACACCGACTTCGGCCCCGCCGGCACGATAGCCACCCGGAAAGAAATCTCCGATCTCGGCATCACCCAAGTGGTCTTCGCCAACGGCGTGCGGGTGAATTTTAAACGCACCGACTTCGAAGCCGACTCCATCTCCCTGCGCGCCCGCGTCGGCACCGGCCAGCTCACCGAACCCCGCGACCAGCCCGGTCTCGCGTTTTTCGGCGGCCCCGCCTTCACCGCCGGCGGCCTCGGCAAACACTCCGCCGACGAACTCCGCCGCATCCTCGCCGGCCGCAACGTCGGCATCGGCCTGCAAATCGGCGAAGACGCCCTCGTTTTCACCGGGAAAACCACCGCCGCCGACCTCGCCCTCCAGCTCCAGTTGCTCACCGCCCACCTCACCGATCCCGGTTATCGGTCCGAGGCCCAGCTCACCGTGCGCCGCCAATTGGATCCCTTCTTCGCCCGCCTCGCCACCCAACCCAACGGCGCGCTCAACCAGCAAGTGCCCCGCCTCCTCGCCTCCGGCGACCCGCGCTTCGGCCTGCCCGCACGCGACGAAGCCCTCGACCGCACCCTAGACGAACTTCGTGCCTGGCTTACGCCTCATCTCGCCGGTGCCGTCGAACTCAGTTTGGTCGGCGATCTCGACGTGGAAAAAACCCTCTCCGCCCTCGCCGTCACCGTCGGCACCCTGCCCACCCGCTCCGAAAAGCCCGCGCTGGAAGAACTCCGCCGCGTCGCCACTCCGCCCCCCGGCGCGGTGACGCTCACCTACCAAGGCTCCATCGCGAAAAATCTGCTCGCCGTGTATTGGCCTGCGGCGGACGCCCGCGACGTCGGCCGCACCCGTCGCCTCAACCTGCTCGCCGAAATCCTCTCTGACCGCCTGCGCACCGCCGTGCGCGAAGAGCTGGGCGGCAGTTACAGTCCGCAGGCCGGCAACGCACCGAGCGAAACCTATCGCGATCGCGGCTTCATCGTTGCCCAAGTGCTGACCGACCCGCCCGAAATCGAGGCGGTGCGCAAAGCCGTGCTCGCCGCCGCCGCCGATCTCGCCGCCCGCGGAATCAAGGACGACGAGCTCATCCGCGCGCGCCAACCGCTCCTGACCAGCCTGCAAGAAAGCGAACGCACCAACGCCTACTGGCTCACCACCGTGCTCGGCGCCGCCCAGGAGCAACCCTGGCGCCTGGACTGGGCGCGCTCCCGTCGCGCCGATTACGAGGGCATCACCAAAGCCGACCTCGAAGCACTCGCCCGCCAATACCTCGACCCCGCCCGAGCCCTGCAATTCACCATCGTGCCCGCCCCGGCCCCCGCCAAATAACTCCGCATTGTAGGTCGGGGTCGCCGCACCCCGCCGTTCGCAAACCCGCTCACGCTACGGCGGGTTGCGGCGATCCCGCCCTGCATCGGAACGGAAGCGTCGCTCAACCGCCGTTCGCGGCGGCTTCCAGCTCTTCCCAGCGGGCGAAAGCCACCGCGTGTTCCTTCTCGATCTCACTCAACCGGGCCTCGGCCGCGCGCACCACCGACGCCTCCTGTTTAAAGAACTTAGGATCACCCAACTTCGCCGCCAGCTCGGCCTGTTCAGTCTCCAGTTTCTCTATCTTGGCCGGCAGCTCGGTGAGTTCGCGCTGCTCGCGGTTGTTGAGCTTGCGCCCTCCGGTGGCCTTGACCGGAAACGCCGAAGCCGCCGCTTGCGCGGGCGTGGCGATGGCGCGGGCGCTGGTCTTAACCGCCGCCACCGGCCCCTTCGCCTGCTTGGCCTTTTCAGCCACCCAGTCGGAGTAGCCGCCGATAAACTCCTCGATACCGCCCTTGCCGTCGAACACGTAGGTGCCGGTCACGACTTCATCGAGGAACTTACGATCATGGCTCACCACCAGCACGGTGCCTTCAAACTCAACCAGAAGATTTTCCAACAAATCCAGCGTCTCGGCATCAAGATCGTTGGTCGGTTCATCGAGCACCAGCACGTTGGCCGGCTTGGTGAAAAGCCGCGCCAACAAGAGCCGGTTGCGCTCACCGCCCGACAAGACCCGGGCCGGCGTGCGCGAACGCTCCGGCTCGAAAAGAAAATCCTGAAGATAACCGATCACATGTTTGGAGCGCCCATCCACCGTGATGTGCGAATTGCCGTCCGAGACGTTGTCCGCCACCGTCTTGTTGTCGTCGATCTGGGCGCGCAACTGGTCGAAATACACCACCTCGAGCTTGGTGCCGTGCTTCAAGGTCCCGGCCGTAGGCTGCAACTGGCCGAGCAGAAGTTTAAGAAAGGTGGTCTTGCCCGCGCCATTCGGCCCGATGAGGCCGATCTTGTCCCCGCGGGTGATGATCGCGGAAAAATCCCGCACCAAGGGCTGCGCCGCCCCCGGATAGCCGAAGGCGATATTGGCCGCCTCGATCACCTTCACGCCCGACTCGTCGGCGCTGGAAATACGAATGACGGCGCTACCCGCCTGCTCGCGACGAGCTTTGCGCTCGGCCCGCAACGCATAGAGCGCCTCGATGCGATTGCCCGCGCGCTTGCGCTGGGCGCGCACCCCGCGACGAATCCACTCCTCCTCTTGGGCCAGTTTCTTGTCCGCCGCCGCGCGCTGACGTTCCTCCGCCTCCAAACGCTCGGCCCGGCGCAACAGGAACTGGTCGTAGGAACAGGCCCAGTTGGTCAAAACGCCTCGATCCAGCTCCACGATGCGGGTCGCCAGCTTCTGCAAAAAGGCGCGATCATGGGTCACGAAAAACAGCCCGATTTTCTCGGTCAGCAAAAACTCTTCGAGCCAGAGAATGCTCTCGATATCGAGATGATTGGTCGGCTCGTCGAGCAGCAGCAGGTCGGGTTTGCTTGCGATGGCTCGCCCCAGGAGCACGCGACGCTTCAATCCGCCCGACAACTGGGAAAACTCCGCCGTCGGCGAAAGTTGCAAACGGGCGATCAGGTCCTCGATGCGCACGTCGATTTCCCAGTCTTCCTCATGACCGGCGGCATCGCGCCGCACCCCGCTCGCCACCAGATCGTGTACCGTGCCTTGCAGGTCTTGCGGCACTTCCTGCACCAGGCGGGCGAAATGCGCGCCGGGCTGGCGAAACACCTGGCCGGTGTCGGGGCGCATGTCGCCCGCGATGAGCTTCATGAGGGTGGATTTGCCCGCGCCGTTGCGGCCCACCAGACACACCCGTTCGCCGGGATCGACCTGGAAATTGACGTGGTCAAGCACCGGCGCGCCACCGAAGGCATGAGAGAGATCGAGAAGACTGAAAAGGGCCATGAACCGGCCACCTTGAAAACCCCTTTCGCCGCATGCAACCCCGCAGACGCCCACCCCAAATTTCCCCGACATCTCCCCCTCCCTCCCGCCCCGTCCCCCCCCACCAACCTTCCCCATTCCCCTCCGCTTCCCAAGCATCAAGTAACCTATTGGGCATCAGTGTTCGGCAGCGCACCTGCTAATTGATAGTCGGCGGGTTCGAGAGGCAAATTGATGCGCC
>JAPLTN010000048.1 GCA_026398135.1 Verrucomicrobiota bacterium | reverse complement strand
CGCCGACCAGTTCGCCGGCGTCTTCGCCAATGGCGGCATCGTCGGATTTCTCCTCCAGCGGGGCGAAGCGCTCCGAGCTAAAGCCGAGCTCCTGTTTGCCCTGATGAAAGGGATCCTGGGGGTTGGTGAGTTCCGCGAGCAGCAGGCCCACGGTGGCGGAGTCGCCGCCTTTGACGACTTTCTCGCGCCCCAAAAACACCTCCCGGATGGTGTAGGTGGTGCCCTTGACCGGAAGCTGTTTGTAGATGGCGCGGATGAGTGCGGGGAAGGTGTCGTTGATGCAGACGACTTTCTGGCCTTTGATCATAAGGGCGCATTTATACTTGGCTCGCAGGGGAAGCGGAAGCGGAGAAATCGGGTTTCTCGTTTCCCGCAGACACAAAAAACGCGCCTCGGCTGGAGCCGGGCGCGTTTGGGATTGGAGCAGGCAGGATCAGTCGGCCGCTTATTCCGTGTCTTCGACCGGGCTGCCGGTCACCACGGTGCCGCCAGCCACACTGACCTTCTCCTGGATGGCGGCCTGGATCTTGGCCGCGAGTTCGGGCTTTTCCTTGAGCGCGATTTTGGCGGCGTCGCGGCCCTGGCCGACGAGCTCGCCTTGGTAGGCGATCCAGGAGCCTTTTTTCTCCAGGATTTTATGCTCCAGGCCGAGGTCGAGCAGGGAGCCGGTGCGGCTGATGCCCTCGTCATACATGATGTCGAATTCGCACTCGGTGAAGGGCGGGGCGATCTTGTTTTTGACCACCTTGATCTTGGTGCGGTTGCCGATAATTTTGCCGTCCGGGGTCTTCAGTTGGTCCTTGCGGCGGATGTCGATGCGGATCGAGGAGAAGAACTTGAGGGCGCGGCCGCCGGAGGTGGTCTCGGGGCTGCCGAACATGACGCCGATCTTCTCGCGAATCTGGTTGGTGAAAATGCAGATGCACTTGGTTTTGCTCACCACGGCGGTGAGGCGGCGCATGGCTTGCGACATCAGGCGGGCTTGGGAGCCCATGGTCATGTCGCCCATCTGGCCGTCGAGCTCGGCCTTGGTGATGAGGGCGGCCACGGAGTCGATGATGATCACGTCGATCGAGTTCGAGCGGATGAGGGTTTCGGTGATGTTGAGCGCGTCTTCGCCGGAATCGGGCTGGGAGACGAGCAGGTCGTCGAGCTTCACGCCGACCACGCGGGCGTATTTGGGGTCGAGGGCGTGCTCGACGTCGATGAAGGCGGCCAGACCGCCCCGGCGCTGGGCCTCGGCGATCACGCTGAGACAGAAGGTGGTTTTACCCGAGGATTCGGGTCCGTAGATCTCGATGATGCGACCGCGGGGCAGGCCGCCGCCGCCCAGGCAAAGGTCGATCGCGAGCGAGCCGGTCGACACGGTCTCGACGGTCATTTTGTGGTTGTCGCCGAGGCGCATGATCGAGCCTTCGCCGAACTGTTTGGTGATGGAGCTGACGGCGAGATCGAGGTTCTTGCGATCAGGGCCGGCGACGACGGCGGTGGAGGTGGCGGCGGTTTTGACGGGAGCGGCTTTGGACATGACGGGATGTTTTTCGTTATGGGTTTCGGTTAGGGAGCCGGGCAATCGCCCGGCTGCAAGGATGGGCTAACGGGAAGCGGTGCCGGGCGGTCTGGCAAGCGCGAATACTGTTCACCTGAACAGTATTCGCGCTCAGGGGCGTTCTGTGAGGGCCTGAGCGGCGGGTTTGAAGGCCACCGCGAACCACACCGCGAGAAAAATCAGGGCGAAACTTACCGCGTAGTTCCAAGTGAGGCGTTCTTTTAACACCAGCCACGCGAAACCGACGAAAACCGAGAGCGTGATGGCTTCTTGGATGACCTTGAGCTGGTAGCCGCTGAAGCCTTGCGCGTAGCCGATGCGGTTGGCCGGGACCATGAGGCAGTACTCGGCGAACGCGATCAACCACGAGACCACGATGACGGTGAGCAGGCTTTTGCCTTCGAGAAATTTCCACTTCAGGTGCCCATACCAGGCCAGGGTCATGAAGACGTTGGAGGCAAAGAGGAGAAGGATGGTTTTCATGCGTGGGTTCGCCGCGCGTCCATCCCGCCGTTGCGCCGCCTGAGGGTCAATTCTAGCCTGGGCCGAAGATCGAAGCTCGGTCGCGGCCACGCCGGTCTTGCACCTTGCAATATTCTGCTTTGGGTGCGCGCCTACCAATATGAACATCAAAGCCTATCTGAAGCCTTCCTGCGGTTGGTCCAACGGCGTGCGCGCCATCATGCGCAAGCACGGCCTCGCCTTTGAGGACATCGACATCATCAACAATCGCGAAAACTACGCCGAGATGGTCGCCAAGTCCGGCCAACCCCTGTCTCCCTGCGTCGAGATCGATGGGGTCATGCTGGCCGACATCTCCGGCGAAGAGGTGGAAAACTACCTGTTGGCCAACGATCTCATCAAAGCCGTCGAGCAAGCGGTGGATGTTCCCACCAACGCGGGTTGCTCCGATGCCGAGCACGCCAAGATGGCGACCAAGACCGTGCGGTTTTTCTGAGTTTTCTCGGTTCATGATTCCGCCCGGCGCTTGAGCCGGACACCGCGTCTTTTGGCTTTTTGGCGGCCCCTGATTCCGGGGCCGCTTTTTTTGTTTACCAATATCTCCACGCAGGGAGCTAATAATCGTTTTAATAGAACATTAGTTTTACCCACCCCGGTGTTTCCGCCCACGCTCCTCCCCTTTTCGTCGTGAATAACTCGCGTCCCCTTGCCCTCCCCCCTGTTCAGTCCGCTCGCCAGCCCCGCACTGGCCGCCCCGCCAAGCAGGGTCTTTATGATCCTTGGTTTGAGCACGACGCGTGCGGCGTCGGCTTCGTCGCCGATCTGAAGGGCCGCGCCACCCATTCCATCCTGCGCCAGGGAATTCAGGTACTCGAAAACCTCGATCATCGCGGCGCCGCCGGCAGCGAACCCAACACCGGCGACGGCGCGGGTATTCTCCTCCAAGTGCCGCATGCCTTCTGCGTGGACGCCGCTAAAAAGGCCCGCCTCACCCTGCCCGTCGCCGGGCACTACGGCACCGGCCTCCTCTTCCTGCCGCGCAACGCCACCCACCGTCGCAAGATCGAGGAAAAAATCGCCCAAGTCGTCCAGAGCGAGGGGCTCTCCTTCATCGGCTGGCGCACCGTGCCGACCGACAACTCCACCCTCGGCGAAACCGCCAAGGCCAGCGAGCCCTACATCCGCCAGCTCTTCATCGGCCGCCCAGCCGAACTCGCCACCGAACTCGCCTTCGAGCGCAAGCTCTACGTCGTGCGCAAGCGCGCCCTCGCCGAGCTCCGCGACGAAGGCTTCCTCGGTGCCGAGGTCTGCTACTTCCCCAGCCTGTCTTCGCGAACCTTGGTTTATAAGGGCATGTTGCTCACCACCCAGCTCGCGAACTACTTCCCCGACCTGCAAAACCCCCTGATGGCCACCGCCATTGCGCTGGTCCACTCACGTTTCTCGACCAACACGTTCCCGAGCTGGGATCGCGCCCATCCCTACCGTTACGTCGCCCACAACGGCGAGATCAACACCCTCCGCGGCAACATCAACTGGATGCACGCCCGCCAGGCCCATTTCGTCTCTGATGCCTTCGGCGACGACATCTCGAAGATCCTCCCGGTCATCAACCCCAACGGCTCCGACTCCGCGATGTTCGATAACACGCTGGAGCTCTTGCACCTCGCCGGTCGCTCTCTACCGCACGCGGTCATGATGATGATCCCCGAGCCCTGGTCCCACCACGAGACCATGGATGACACTCGCAAGGCCTTCTACCAATACCACGCGTGCTTGATGGAGCCATGGGACGGCCCCGCCGCCATGACCTTTACCGATGGCCACGTCATCGGTGCAGTGCTCGATCGCAACGGTCTCCGCCCCGCCCGCTACTACGTCACCAAGGACGATCTCGTTATCCTCGCCTCCGAGGCCGGCGTGCTCGACATACCCGCCGCCGACGTTGTGCAAAAGGGCCGCCTCCAGCCCGGCCACATGTTCCTCGTGGACACCGTGCAGGGCCGCATCGTGCCCGACGACGAAATCAAGCGCCAGCTCGCCGCCGAGTTCCCCTATCGCAATTGGCTCAATGAGCACCTCGTCCATATCGACGACTTGCCCGCCGCACCCGAGCTTCCCGCGCCCGACCGCGACACGCTCCAGCAGCGCCAGCTCGCCTTCGGCTACACCCACGAAGACGAACGCGCCATCCTCCTGCCCATGGCCAAGGACGGCGTCGAGGGCATCGGCTCCATGGGCAACGACACCCCGCTCGCCGTCCTCTCCAACAAGCCCCGCCTGCTCTACGATTATTTCAAGCAGCTCTTCGCCCAGGTCACCAACCCGCCCATCGACTGCATCCGCGAAGAAATCATCACCTCCGCCGAGACCCGGCTCGGCTCCGAGGGCAACTTGCTCCAGCCCGGCGCGACCGCCTGCCGCCGCGTCGAGCTCGACCTGCCCGTCCTCACCAACGAGGAATTCGCCAAAATCCGCCGCCTCCAGCTTCCCGGCCTGAAGGTGGACGTGTTGCCCATTCTCTTCCGCGTCTCGCGCGGCGAACAGGGTCTCGCCAAGGCCATGGAAGAACTCTGCGTGCTCGCCCGCCGGGCCATTGAGGATAACGAGGTCAACGTCCTCATTCTCTCCGATCGCGGCGTCACCAAAGACTACGCCCCCATCCCCGCCTTGCTCGCCGTCGCCGGCCTGCACCATTACCTCATCCGCGAGGGCTTGCGCACCCAGGTCAGCATCGTGCTCGAAACCGGCGAAGCCCGCCAGGTTCACCACATGGCCGTCCTGCTCGGCTACGGCGTGAGCGCCATCAATCCCTACCTCGCCTTCGAGACCATCGACGAGATGATCCACGAGGGCGTGCTCGCCGGCGTCGATCACAAGACCGCCTGCAAAAACCTCGTCAAAGCCACCGCCAAGGGCGTCGTCAAAGTCGCCTCCAAGATGGGCATCTCCGCCATCCAGTCCTACCGTGGCGCGCAGGTTTTCGAGGCCGTCGGCCTGCGTCAGGACGTCATCGACCACTACTTCACCTGGACGCCCTCCCGCGTCGGCGGCATCGGTCTCGATGTTATCGCGCAAGAGGTGCTCATGCGCCACCGCGACGCCTTCGGCCCGCGCAACGCCATCGACCACGCCCTCCCCGCCGGCGGCCAGTTCAAGTGGCGCGCCGATGGCGAATACCACCTCTTCAACCCCGAATCCATCCACGCCCTCCAGAAGTCCGTCCGCACCGGCGATTACCAGACCTTCAAGGCCTACACCGGTCTGGTGAACGACACTTCGAAGAACCTGTGCACCCTGCGCGGCATGCTGGATTTCAAGCCCTCCGATGCCATTCCGCTCGAAGAGGTTGAGCCCATCGAAAAGATCCTCGCCCGCTTCAAAACCGGTGCCATGTCCTACGGCTCCATCTCCAGCGAGGCCCACGAGACGCTCGCCATTGCGATGAATCGCATCGGCGGCAAATCCAACACCGGCGAGGGCGGCGAAGATCCCGCCCGCTTCACCTGGACCAACGAGCTTGGCGACTCCAAGAACTCCGCCATCAAGCAGGTCGCCTCCGGCCGCTTCGGCGTCACCAGCCACTACCTGGTCAGCGCCCGCGAGATCCAGATCAAGATGGCCCAGGGTGCCAAGCCCGGCGAAGGCGGCCAGCTCCCCGGCAGCAAGGTTTACCCGTGGGTCGCCAAGACCCGCCACACCACCGCCGGCGTCGGCCTCATTTCCCCGCCCCCGCACCACGACATCTACTCCATCGAGGACTTGGCCGAGCTCATCCATGACCTCAAAAACGCCAACCGTCGCGCCCGCGTGAGCGTAAAGCTCGTGTCCGAGGTCGGCGTCGGCACCATCGCCGCCGGCGTCGCCAAGGCCCACGCCGACGTTGTCCTCATCTCCGGTCACGACGGCGGCACCGGCGCTTCGCCCCAGAACTCCATCTGGCACGCCGGCCTGCCTTGGGAACTCGGCCTCGCCGAGACCCACCAAACCCTCGTCCTAAACAACCTCCGCTCCCGCATCGCGGTCGAGACTGACGGCCAGCTCAAGACCGGCCGCGACGTCATCATGGCCGCCCTGCTCGGCGCCGAGGAGTTTGGTTTCGCCACCGCCCCGCTCGTTGCCACCGGCTGTATCATGATGCGCGTTTGCCATCTCAACACCTGCCCGGCCGGCGTCGCCACCCAGGACCCGCGCCTGCGCGAGAAATTCGCCGGCAAGCCCGAGCACGTGGTCAACTTCATGACCTTCATCGCTCAGGAGGTCCGCGAGCTCATGGCCCAGCTCGGCTTCCGCACCATCGACGAGATGGTCGGCCGCACCGACCGCCTCGAACCCCGCAAAGCCATCACCCACTGGAAGGCCAAGGGCATGGATTTCTCCAGCCTGCTCTACTCGCCCGACGCTGGCCCAGAGGTCGGCCGTTTCTGCCAGCAGACCCAGGACCACGGCCTCGACAAATCCCTCGACCTCACCGCCCTGCTCGACCTCTGCGCCCCCGCCATCGAGCGCGGCGAGAAGGTCGTGGCCGAGCTTCCGGTTAAAAACATCCACCGCGTCGTCGGCACCATCACCGGAAGCGAGGTCACCCGCAAATACGGCGCGCCCGGCCTGCCCGAGAACACCATCGACATCCGTTTCTCCGGTTCCGCCGGCCAGTCCTTCGGCGCCTTTATGCCCAAGGGCATGACCTTCCGCCTCACCGGCGACGCCAACGACTACGTCGGCAAGGGTCTCTCCGGCGGCAAGATCGTGGTCCGCGCCCCGGCCAATTCCGGCTTCGCGCCCTCGGAAAACATCATCATCGGCAACGTCGCCCTCTACGGCGCGACCAATGGCGAACTCTTCGTCGGCGGCCGCGCCGGCGAGCGTTTCGGCGTGCGCAACTCCGGCGTCACCACCGTGGTCGAGGGCGTGGGCGACCACGGCCTCGAATACATGACCGGCGGCAAGGTCGTCGTCCTCGGCCCCACCGGCCGTAACTTCGCCGCCGGCATGTCCGGCGGCGTGGCCTACGTGCTCGACCCCGCCGACCAGCTCAAGGGCAACATCAACCTCTCCATGGTCGCCATGGAGAAGATCGAGACCGCCGCCGAGCAGGCCGAGTTGCGCGCCCTCATCCAGCGCCAGGCCGAGCTGACCGGCAGCGCCCGCGCCGCCGAGGTGCTGGCCGATTGGGACGCCACCTTCCCGAAATTCGTCAAGGTGATGCCCAAGGACTACAAGCGCATGCTCGCCTGCATCGAGAAAGCCCAGTCCCAAGGCCTGACCGGCGAAGAAGCCATCATGGCCGCCTTCGAAGAAAACGCCCGCGACACCAGCCGCGTCGGCGGAAACTAATCCAACCCCCAATCCTTCAACGCAAAGTCGCAAAGCCGCCAAGCACGCAGAGTTTCCCTTCCTTTCTTTGCGACCTCCGCGCCTTCGCGTCTTTGCGTTAAAATTTTAAAACTCCGACCTCCATCCTCCCATGGGCAAACCTACCGGCTTCCTTGAATATCTCCGCGAAATCCCCGCCGACCGGCCCCCGCTCGAGCGCGTCCGCGACTGGAACGAGTTTCACCTCCATCTGGAGGAGAAGCAGCTCCGCAACCAGGGCGCGCGCTGCATGGATTGCGGCGTCCCCTTCTGCCACTCCGGCAAACTCATCGGCGGCATGGCTTCCGGCTGCCCGATCAACAACCTGATCCCCGAGTTCAACGACCTCGTTTTCCGCGGCCGCTGGCAGGAGGCGCTGGAGCGCCTGCACAAGACCAATAACTTCCCCGAGTTCACCGGCCGCGTCTGCCCCGCGCCCTGCGAAGGCTCCTGCGTGCTCGGCATCAACAACCCGCCCGTCACGATCAAGAACATCGAGTGCTCGATCATCGACAAGGGCTGGGACGAGGGTTGGGTCATCCCCACCGCCCCCCGCCAGCGCACCGGCAAAAAAGTCGCCGTCATCGGCTCCGGCCCCGCCGGCCTCGCCGCCGCCGCCCAGCTCAACGCCGCCGGCCACACCGTCACCGTGTTTGAACGCGCCGACCGCCCGGGCGGCCTGCTCATGTATGGCATCCCCAACATGAAGCTGGATAAAAAAGAGGTCGTTCTCCGCCGCGTGCAGTTGCTCGAACAGGAAGGCGTTAAATTCGTCTGCAACGCCCACATCGGCGTTACTCATGACGCGGCCCAGCTCCGCAAAGACCACGACGCCATCGTGCTCGCCACCGGCGCCACCCTGGGCCGCGACTTGCCCGCCCCCGGCCGCGAAGCCGCCGGCATCCACCTCGCGATGGAGTATCTCACCGCCAACACCAAGGCCGTGCTCGACTCCGGCGACGGCTCCGCCAGCCCCATCAACGCCAAGGACAAGGACGTGATCGTGATCGGCGGCGGCGACACCGGCACCGACTGCGTGGGCTCCTCCCTGCGCCAAGGCTGCCGCAGCGTCACCCAGATCGAAATCATGCCCAAGCCCGCGCTGGAGCGTCAGCCCAACAACCCCTGGCCCGAGTGGCCCAAGACGCTCAAAGTGGACTACGGCCAGGAAGAAGCCGCCGCCCGCTACGGCTCCGACCCGCGCGTCTATCTGACCACAGTCAAAAAGTTCAACGCCGACGCCCAAGGCCGGGTCGAGTCCCTCGTCACCGTCGAAGTGAAGTGGGAGAAAAACGACAAGGGTGCCTTCGTTCCCGTCGAGCAGCCCGGCACCGAAAAAACCCGCCCCGCCCAACTCGTGTTACTGGCGATGGGCTTCCTCGGGCCCGAGCAAGCCTTGGTCAAGGCGCTCACTCTCGACACCGATCCGCGCAGCAACATTAAAGCCGACCACAACGTGCACACCACGAACCTGCCCGGCGTGTTCGCCGCCGGTGATTGTCGTCGCGGCCAGAGCTTGGTCGTCTGGGCCATCAACGAAGGCCGCGCCGCCGCGAGAGAGTGTGATCGTTACCTCATGGGCAGCACCACGCTGCCGTAAGGGTTCGTTTTTTAGTTCGGGACGATTATGCGCCACGAGGCGCACAAAACCTTGGCCGGGGACGGCCAACGCTACACATAGAAACGCCGGTTTCAGTGATGTAGAGTTGGCCGTCCCCGACCAATTCCGCGCTCCCGCCCGTTGGAGTCCCGCCTTTAGGCGGTCCGGCCAAGGCTTTCGCCGCTTACTGCGACACCGGACTGGAGCTCGATAGCGAAACGCCCAGCGCGCGGAAATCCGCCGCCAGCGCGCCTAGCGAATCACGCAGGGGCCCGGCGTCCCCCTTGGCTTGGTTCGCGGTGGAGCGGATCGAGGCGAGGCCCGCTCCGGTGAGATCGGTGGCCAGCGCGGTGCGGATGTCCTTCAAGTTGGACATCAACGGGGTGAACGCGTTCTTGGCGCGCAAGTAGCTCACGCGCACCCGGCTGAAGCGCTCGGAGACCTCGGATTTGCGCTCGGTGCTGCGGGAGCGGATGTCCTCGTTGTTGATCTTGGCCAGCTCCTCGTCCCATTTTTTAAAATAGGCGGAACCCTGTTTTTCCATGTCGGCCGCGTCTTCGCCGACTTCTTTGGACAGCGAGGCGAGTTTGGTCACGGAGTCGTCGAATTTCTGGAACTGGGGTTTGATGTTCTCCGCCGGGCTGTTCACCAGATCGGTTAAAGTCGCCAGAGTGGCGTCCACCTGGGCGCTGCCGCGCGAGATGCTGTTGGCGGTTTCGCGCAAAGAAATGGAGGTGTCGGCGGCCTTGTCGTAGCCGGCGGAAGCGCAGCCCCCGACGAGGACGGCGGAGGCGATAAGAGCGTAGGGAGCGAAGGGTTTCATGATAGGTTGGTTGGATTGGCGGAAACGTGTGGACTCGACCTTGGGTCGGCTGACTGAGGCCGTTGGCCTTCCAGGCATTAACCGCAGGTCACGATACCAAACCCCCTCCGCGCCCGGTATGGGGTTAAACCCGCTGGCTCGGCTGGTCAGAGCTGGTCATAAGCGCGCAGCACGGTGAGTCGGGTTTCCTGCCGGTTCTTGACTTGCAAAAAATGTCTAACATTATGTTAGACATGAAAAGCGCCAGCATCCGTTCCGTCCAACATGGGTTGGCTGCCATGATTGCAGAAGTCGAACAGGGGGAGGAGATTATCATTACCCGTCGCAATCATCCGGTCGCGCGCCTGTCGCCCATTACCCCGGCAGTTGTCGCTTCGGCTGCCGAAACACCCGCCACTCTCCGTGATTACTGGCGTCAGCGGCCACTCCCGCCCGCCGTTCGCTCCACCCTCACCCATGCCGATCTTGTGGCCGAAGGACGCGGGGATCTATGAGTGCGCCGGTTTATGCCGATACCAGCTTGTTGGTCTCGTTGTATCTAGCGGACGCCAATACTCCCGCCGCCTTGGCCGCCGTCAGCGCCGTAGCCCGGCCGCTAATCCTCACCACATGGCAGCAATTTGAGATGGAAAACGCTCTCCAGTTGCGCCTTTTCCGCCGCGAATCCTCCCGGGCTGATCTCGTGGAAGCCGAAGAACGGCTCCACGCCGACCTCGCCGCCGGAGCGATCCTCTCGTTTACGCTGCCACTTCCGCCGGTGCTCTCCCAGGCGCGTAAGCTCACCGCCACCCACAGCGCCCTGATCGGCACCCGCGCCTTTGATGTTTTCCACGTCGCCGCCGCGCTCCACCTCAAAGCCTCCGCTTTTTTGAGCTTCGATAACCGCCAAATCGCGCTCGCCCGTGCGGCCGGTCTGCCTGTGCCCTGAATTTATTTCCCCGTCACGCCCGAATACCCCCCGCGCCTTGACAAAATTTCGCTCGCCCCCTGCTTCCGCCACTCAACTAATGCCCGTAAAACCGCGCGCTTATCCTTCGGCTAGGCGGCGCGGTTCCTGCATAAATCCCTGGCGGCTCGCCGCCCAATTCACTTTTCGCATCCATGGCCACGATCATCCCGTCTCCGCTCTATTCCTTTGACCAAGAACACGATGCCTGTGGCGTCGGCTTCATCGCGAAGCTCACCGGCGAGCGTTCTTACGACGTGCTTAATCGCGCCATCTCCGCCCTCAAGGCCCTCGCCCATCGCGGCGCCATCGACGCCGATGCCGTCACCGGCGACGGCGCCGGCCTGCTCACCCAGATTCCCATCGAGTTTTTCAAGGACTACCTCGCCTCGATCAACAAGCCCCTCTTCAAGGACTCCGATCTCGGCGTCGGCATGATGTTCCTGCCGGTGGACGACGACTACGCCCAGGCCCACTGCAAAAAAATCGTCGAGACCGCGGTAAAAGCCGAAGGCCTCGCCTTCCTTGGCTGGCGCGAAGTCCCCACCGATGCCTCCTGCCTCGGCCGCAAGGCCCTCGATACCCAGCCGCTCATCGTACAGGCCCTCGTCGCCCGCAAGGACGACACCCCGGACGACGAATTCGAGCGCAAGCTCTTCCTCGCCTGCAACTCCGCCGAACGCCTCGTCCTCGGGGCCAAGATCCCCGGTTTCTACATCTGCTCCTTCAGCAGCCGCACCATCGTTTACAAGGGCCTGCTCACTCCCGCCCAGATCAAGAAATTCTACCCCGACCTGAAGAGCCCGCTCTTCACCACCGCGTTCGCGATTTTCCACCAGCGCTACTCGACCAACACCTTCCCCACCTGGTCGCTGGCCCATCCGTTCCGCATGCTGGCGCACAACGGCGAGATCAACACCATCCGCGGCAATCGCAACCAGATGCGCGCCCGCGAAAACTCCACCGCCCACGGCGTCTGGGGCGACCGCTTCGACGACCTCAAGCCCCTCGTCCAGCCGTCCGGCTCCGACTCCGCCTCCTTCGACAACGCCCTCCAGCTCCTCACCCTCGGCGGCCGCAGCCCCCTGCATGCCGCCACGATGATGATGCCCCCGGCCTGGGAGAAGGATAAGACCCTCAGCCCCGAGACCCGGGCCTTCTACCGCTACCACGCCGCCGTTATCGAGCCGTGGGACGGTCCCGCCGCCATTATCTTCACCGATGGCAAAGTCGTTGGCGCCACGCTCGATCGCAACGGCCTGCGCCCCGCCCGTTATAAGATTTTCGACGATGGCTACGTCATCCTCGGCTCCGAAGCCGGCCTCGTGCACGACTTCCCCGGCAAGGTCATCGAGTCCGGCCGCCTCGGGCCCGGCCGCATGATCGCCATCGACTTCGCCACCGGCAAATTTCTCCGCGACGCCGAGGTAAAGGCCGCCATCACCTCCTCCCGCCACTTTCGCGAGTGGTGCGACGGCCATCTGGTCAACCTCCAGACCCACGCCGGCCCCATCCCCGCCCCATCCCTCGACGCGCCCGAGTTGCTCCTCCCCGGCCAGATCGCCTTCGGTTACGAGAGCGACGAGGTCGAACTCGTGCTCACCCCGCTCGCCGAAGGCCTCGAGCCCACCGGTTCCATGGGTGAGGATTGCCCGCTCGCCGTCCTCTCGCGCCGCCCGCGCCTGCTCTATACTTACTTCAAGCAGCTCTTCGCCCAGGTCACCAACCCGCCCATCGACTCCGTCCGCGAAAAGGCGGTCATGTCGCTCAACATGCTCCTCGGCGGACGGCTCGGCCTCTTCGAGGAACTCCCCGCCAGCACCGGTCTCGTCGAACTCGATTCGCCCGTGCTCCTCCATCACGAGTTCGCCGCGCTCATCGAACTGCCCGTTTTAAAGGGCCGCATCGCCACCCTCTCCGCGCATTTCTCCGCCATCGCCGCCCCCGGCGCGGCCAATGCCTCCGTTAACCTCGAACCCGCCCTCAAGGCCCTCGCCGCCGCCGCCGAGAAGGCCGTGCGCGACGGGGCCAAGCTCGTCGTCATCGCCGATTGCGGCGTCAACGCCCGGCAGGCCGGCATCCCCATGCTCCTCGCCGTCGGCGCGGTGCATCAACAACTCGTTCGCGCCGGCCTCCGTCTTCAGGCGGACCTCGTCGCCAAGACCGGCGAGGCCCGCGAAGTCCACCAGATCGCCACCCTCCTCGGCTTCGGTGCCAACGCCGTTTACCCGACCCTCGCGCTCTGCACCATCGCCCAGCTCGCCGCCACCGGCAAGACCGCCAAACCGGTCGAGCCCGCCAAAGCCCTCGCCAACTTCCGCGACACCATCGACGCCGGCCTCTACAAGATCATGGCCAAGATGGGCATCAGCACCCTCGCCTCCTACCGCGGCGGCCAGATGTTCGAAGCCCTCGGCGTTTCCTCCAAGGTTATCGCCGAGTGCTTCACCGGCACCGCCTCGCCCATCGGCGGCATCGACTATCTCCAGATCGCCGGCGAAACCCTCTGCCGCCACGCCAAAGCCTTCCCGGCCGAACTCCCTGCTCCCGGCTCCCTGCTCCTCGCTCTTCAACCCGAGGGTTACTACCGCGTCAACAAGCGCGGCGAAGGCGAATTCCACGGCTGGAATCCCAAGGTCGTCGCCTCGATGAACAAATTCATCAAAGCGCCCGATTTCGCCGGTTACCAAGAGTGGAAAACTCAGGGCGACGAACACGCCCCCGTTGCGCTCAAGGACCTGCTCAAAATCCGCTTCGATCCCGCCAAGGCCATCCCGCTCGACGAGGTGGACCCCATCGAGGAAATCCGCCGCCGCTTCACCACCGCCGGCATGTCCCTCGGCGCGCTCTCCCCCGAGATGCACGAGGCGCTCGCCATCGCCATGAACCGCATCGGCGGCAAATCCAACTCCGGCGAGGGCGGCGAAGACCCCGACCGTTTCAACGTCCGCCCTAACGGCGACAACGCCAACTCCGCCATCAAACAGGTCGCCTCCGGCCGCTTCGGCGTCACCGCTGCCTACCTGTCCTCCGCCAAGGAAATCGAAATCAAGATGGCCCAGGGCGCGAAGCCCGGCGAGGGCGGCCAGTTGCCCGGCGCCAAGGTCACCCCGCTCATCGCCAAGCTCCGCTACTCGGTGCCCGGCGTCATGCTCATCTCGCCCCCGCCCCACCACGACATCTACTCCATCGAGGATCTGGCCCAGCTCATCTTCGACCTCAAGGAAGTGAACCCGCGCGCCAAGGTCTGCGTGAAGCTCGTCTCCTCCTCCGGTGTCGGCACCGTCGCCGCCGGCGTGGCCAAGGCCTACGCCGACGTCGTGCTCGTCTCCGGTCATGACGGCGGCACCGGCGCTTCGCCGCTCGCCTCGATCAAAAACGCCGGCTCCGCCTGGGAAATCGGCGTCGCCGAGGCCCATCAGGTTCTCATGATGAACCAGCTGCGCGGTCGCGTCGTCCTCCGCACCGACGGCGGCATGAAGACCGGACGCGACATCATCATCGCCGCCCTGCTCGGGGCCGAGGAGTTCAACTTCGGCACCGCCGCCCTCATCGCCGGCGGCTGCGCCATGTTCCGCGTTTGCCATCTCAACACCTGCCCGGTCGGCGTCGCCACCCAGCGCGAAGACTTGCGCGCCAAGTTCCGCGGCAAACCCGAGAACATCATCAATTTCTTCAACGCCGTCGCCGAGGATGTGCGCCACTACCTCGCCAAGCTCGGCGCGCGCACCCTCAACGACATCATCGGCCGCGTGGATTTGCTCGAGCAGATCGACGACCCCGCCAACCCCAAGACCAAGCTCCTCAACCTCGGCGGCCTGCTCCACAACCCCGATCCCTCGGGCGAGCTCGACCGCTACCATACCCGCGAGCGCAACGAGCGTTTCGGCAACGAAGGCTCGCTCGACGAAGCCATCGTGCAGGATGCCCGCGACGTGTTGCTCAAGATGTCCAAGAGCCTCGTCCGCCGCTACAAGATCACCAACGTCAACCGCGACGTCGGCACCATGCTCTCCGGCCAGATCGCCCTGCTCAATGGCGACGAAGGCCTGCCCGCCGGCACCATCGATCTCAGCTTCACCGGCTCGGCCGGCCAAAGCTTTGGCACCTTCCTGGTCAACGGCGTGCGCCTCACCCTCAACGGCGAGGCCAACGACTACGTGGGCAAGGGCATCAACGGCGGCGAAATCATCATCCGCCCCAAGAGCTCCGAGATCTTTTCCTGGAAGGACCAGAGCATCATCGGCAACACCTGTCTCTACGGCGCGACCGGCGGCAGCCTGTTCGCGGCGGGCCGCGCCGGTGAACGCTTCGCGGTGCGCAACTCCGGCGCCACCGCCGTGGTCGAAGGCGTGGGCGACCACGGCTGCGAATACATGACCGGTGGTCTGGTGGTTATTCTCGGCGAAACCGGCACGAATTTCGGCGCGGGTATGTCGGGCGGCCTGGCCTTCGTTTACGACGAAAAGGGCGGCTTCGAAAAGAAGATCAACCCGGCCATGATCGGTCTGGAACGCATCACCGACGAAGCCGAGTCGAAGAGCCTGCGCGATTTGATTTCGCTGCACTTCCGCTTCACCAGCAGCAAACAGGCGCAAAAACTCGTCGAGACCTGGGAATCCGAGGCGGGCAAGTTCTGGAAAGTCGTGCCCTTCGCTCCGACCCCCGACGCCCCCAAGCCGGTTTACCGCTTCGACCCCGCCAAGGTCCCCGTAGTGGTCGGCGCGGTGTAATCGAGCTGCGCTTGAGGTTCGGGGAGAGCCTCCGAACCGAGGGCTGCACAGGGCGCTACGCCCTGTGCCTCAGCGCGCGATCACATCAACCCCGCGCAGGCCGAAAAGCGGGGCGGAGGAGAGCAAGTGACGATCGTTGGAGTAGATTTCGATAAAGCCCGCCTCCGCCGCGCTGGCCAGATGGAGGGCGTCGGCGGCGCGTAGGAACACGGTGGCGGGAGCGCGACGAAAGGCATCGGCCACCCGGTTCAGGTGAGTTTCCGTAATTGGCGACCAATCGAGCGCTCCGGCCGACTGGTCGGCGGCGACTTGCGCGAGCAGCGCATCCAAATGTGCGGGGGCGGCCGTGCCTTCACGGATTTTACGATGAGTGGCGGCGATCAATTCCGCCCGGCCATGGAGCGAACACACCAGCACATCGACCTTGGCGGCCAGCGCACGAACTGCGCTTGAGCCCGTCTCTTCGCGGTAGAGCTTGAGCAGATAAGCGGTATCGAAATAGGCGGCGATCATCGCTCGTCGCGTCCGGCGGAGACATCAGCGGTGGAGTCCCCGGCGTCGGCAAAAGCCCCGGCGGCCAAGGCGGACGCATAGGCGGGAACCAGCGGGCGTTGCCCCCAATAAGACGCTCCGGCGCGCGGGGCCTCGGCTGGAGTGGCTTCCTCGGCCGCGAGGGCTTTTTCCAGAAGATGCATCGTCTCTTGGGTCAGCGAACGGCGATGCGCGGCCGCGATGCGTTTCAGCCGGGAATGAAGCTTGGCCGGGACTGACTTGATAACGAGCGTGGGCATTAACCAAAAAGGAAGCCCTTTGCTTCCCTTTGGCAAGATCGCGCCCGGGATCCGGTCTCTCCCTTGGGCGCGATCAAACTACCAAAGCCTCAAACTCAGTGCGCCGCCGCGCCCGGCGCACCGGCTTCGGCCTTCTTCGGGAAGGCCAGCGACCAGGCCACCGACAAGGCTAGCAGAATGCCGATGATGCCCAGTGACCACGTGATGGGGAACTTGCCGCCAAAAGCGTGGTTCAGGTACACCATCTTCAGACCCACGAAGGCGAGGATGAGCCCCAGTCCGAATTTAAGCGCCCAGAACTTGTGCATGACTCCCGCCAGCAGGAAAAACAATGCCCGCAGACCCAGAATCGCGAAGACGTTGGATGTGAAAACAATCAGCGGCTCTTTGGTGATGGCGAAAATCGCCGGCACCGAATCCACCGCGAAGACGATGTCCGTCACTTCGATGAAGACCAAACACACGAACAGGGGCGTGGCGTGGAGCACATTGTTTTTGCGCAGGAAAAACTTGTCGCCGTCCAAGCTGGGTGTGATGGGGAGAAATTTTTTCAACAGACGAATGATCGGGTTTTTCTCCGGTTCGATGGGCTTTTCCGGTGCGAACAGTATCTTGATACCGGTCAGGATCAGGAAGACACCGAAGATCCAGATTACCCACTCATACTGCATGAGAACGGAGCCCAGAGAGATGAAAATTATGCGGAAAAACAGCGCGCCCAAAATACCGTAGAAGAGCACGCGGTGCTGGTACTTGGCCGGAATAGCGAAGTAGGAAAACACCACCACAAATACGAAGATATTGTCCACTGAGAGGGCCTTCTCGACCACGAAGCCGGTCAGAAATTCCAGCGCCGACTGGTTGGCCAGTCGCGAGGCCTCGGCCGCGATTGCCGCCGTGCTGGTCACCCCTTGTGCCGCCAGCGCGTCAAGCAGAGGCGGATACTGGGGGAATTTCCAAAGCGAGTATTGCCAAAAGCCGTAGGCAAAGATCATCGCGAGCGAAATCCAGGCCACGCTCCAGCCGGCCGCCTCCTTGACCGTGACGACATGGGCGTCTCGGTGAAACACACCGAGATCGAGCGCGAGCATGCCGAGCACGAACAAGGTGAAGAGGCCGTAGAGCCACCAGTAGTCGGCGATGGGAAAGAGGATCAGGTTTTGCATGATGGGTGTAAGGTGCGACGCGAGGTCGGCCCGCCAGAGAACCGGCCCGACTCCCGCGCTCAAGCCAGACTGGACGCTTTGGAAACCAAACGGCAAATTCCAACTGGGTCAGTCGTCGGACGTTTGCGCTGTGCACAGTCGTCGTGCAGGGTGCGGCATGGATCCACGCTGGTTGTTGGCCCAATTCGCCGCTTCTTGCACGCTCGCCGGACTATGCTGGACCGTGCAACTCGCAATATACCCTCGCTTCGAGCCCTTGCTGACCGAGGGCGGCGGCTCGGTCTTTCGGAGCTACCATGCCGCCTATACCCGGAGCATGGGCTTCGTGGCCGCGCCGCTTATGCTGGTCGAGGCGGCGCTGGCGGCGGTGTGGGTGCGCGGCGGGCTCACCTTCGTTGCTCTCGCGGGAACAAGCATGGTCGTTCTGGTCTGGGCTCTGACCTTCGGCCTGATCGTTCCCTTGCATGTCCGGCTCCAGCGCTCTCCGTCGGTTTCCGATGCCCGCTTGGTGACCTTGCTCAACTGGCCGCGCACCCTGCTCTGGACCGCGCGCGCGGGCTTGCTAGGCTGGGCGGCGGCGGCTCTGCTCGCGCATCGTTAACTTCGCCACGCCGGTTTCAGGGAACTTTAACGCACTTCAACCAAGCGGTGATGATCACGGGCCAGCACCTCCAGCACACCCGGCAATCGAGGGGTTAACCAAGCACGCAAGGCGCGGTTGGTCGCATTGCCCACGCGTAGCCAGACGACTGCCGGCCCGCCACTGGCGCGGATGGAGCGATCCGCAAAATCCTCGTCCTTGGTCACGATGACCGCGCCGACCCGCAAAGCATGCGCCCATACGACTCTGTCTTCGGCATCGCGCAACCCCACCTCTTCCAAGTGTTCGGCTTGGTGCCCGGCCTCCTCCAGCCATCGCGCCATCACTGGTGGTAATTGCGCGTCGATTAAAAACCTCATTGCAGGGTCAGCACCGCGTGATCCACCTGCGCAGCCGCATACTCCAGGCAAGCGGTGATGTCCTCGCGCTCCAAATAAGGATAATCAGCCAGGATTTCATCCTGCGGCGCACCAGCGGCGAGCATCTCCAAAACGTCTTTTACCCGAATGCGCATCCCTCGAATGCAGGGACGTCCGCCGCACTGATTCGGGTTAAAAGTAATGCGTGAGGGCAATGTGCTCATGGCTTAGACGGTGTGGATTCCTCGGTCGCTGGCAACTCCGCGCGCGCGGGCTTGCTGGGCTGGGCGGCGGCGGCTCTGCTCGCGCATCCCTAAATCGCGCTCATGTCCTCGCCCGCCACTGATACCGCCGCCGCTCCGCTGCTCACCCTTGTTGTCCTCGCCGCCGGCATGGGCTCGCGCTACGGCGGGCTCAAGCAGATCGACCCGATGGGCCCGTCGGGCGAAACCGTGCTCGACTACACGGTCCATGATGCGGCGCGGGCGGGTTTTGGCCGCGTGCTCTTTATCATCCGGCGTGATTTTGCCGATGCCTTCCGCGCCAGCGTAGGCGAACGTTTCGCCGGGCGGGTGCAAGTGGACTACGCCTTTCAGGAACTGGATCTCCTGCCGGAAGGTGGAGTGCTGCCTGTCGGGCGGGTGAAACCCTGGGGCACCGGTCACGCCCTGTGGTGCGCCCGGGCCGCGTTAAACGGGCCTTTCGCGGTGGTAAACGCGGACGATTTTTACGGCGCGCAATCGCTGGCCGCGCTGGCGGCGTTTTTGCGCGCTCAATCCGGCGGCGCGGCGGGGGGCGTGCCGGTTTATGCGATGGTGGGTTTTCCGCTGGGCAACACCCTTTCCGAGCATGGCGCGGTCTCGCGCGGGGTGTGCACGGTGGCGGCGGATGGCGCGCTGCGCGACATCGAGGAGCACACCGGCATCCGCGCCGCCGAGGTGGGCGCGGGGCGGCGCTACGATCCGGCCACGCCGGTGTCGATGAACTGCTGGGGTTTTACGCCGGAGTTTCTGCCCCAGCTCGACGCGGGCTGGCTGGGCTTTTTCGCCGCGCACGGCGGCGAGGAAAAAGCCGAGTTTTACCTGCCCGCCGCCGTGAACGCGCTGGTTCAGGCGGGGGCGGCGCACGTGCTCGTGCTGCCCACTGCCGACCATTGGTTCGGCGTCACCTACCGCGAGGACAAGCCCCGCGTGCAGGCCGCGTTGGCCGGTCTGGTGGCATGTGGCGTCTATGCCTCTCCTTTGAAATAAACCGCCCGCCGACTCCGCTGTTTAATCGCCCGTTTTCCCTTATGCGTTTTTCCCGAGCCGAAGCCGATGTGTTCACGCCCGACGGGGCCGCGCCCGAAGCCGCGCTGGCGCGGGTCACCCACCTGTGCGTGGCGGCGCATCAGGACGACATCGAGATTCTCGCCCACGACGGCATCTGCGATTGTCTGGACCAGCCGGAGCGCAAGGCCTTCGGCGGAGTGGTGGTGACCAACGGCGCCGGTTCGCCCCGTTCGGGTCCGTATGCGCAGTTTAGCGACGAGCAGATGCAGGCGGTGCGCCGCGAGGAGCAACGCGCGGCGGCGCGGCTGGGCGGCTACGCGATCCAGCTTCAGCTCGCGCATCCCAGCGCCGAGGTGAAAACGCCCGGCCACCCTGGCGTGGCGGCGGATTTGGCGGCGATATTCACGGGCTGCTCGCCCGCGGTGGTTTACCTGCACCAGCCGGCGGACAAGCACGATACCCACGTGGCGGTTTTCCTGCGCAGCCTGGAGGCGCTCCGCGCCCTGCCGCCGGAGCGACGCCCGCGCCGGGTGCTGGGCGCGGAGGTGTGGCGCGATCTGGATTGGATGGTGGATGCCGACAAAGTTGCGCTGGACAGCGGACGACGCCCCCGGCTGGCGATGGAGTTGCTGGGGGCCTTTGATTCACAAATCAGCGGGGGCAAACGCTACGATCTGGCCGCGCAGGGGCGGCGGCTGGCGCACGCGACCTTCCACATCTCGCACGCCACCGACCGGCTTGCGGGCATCACTTGGGCGATGGATCTTACCCCGCTGGTCAACGACCCGGCGCTCGACGTGGCCGATTATACCCTGGCCTATGTGGACCGCTTGCGCGCCGACGTGACGGCGCGGCTGGCGCGGTTTCGGTAACGGCACCGGTTCAGCGGGCGTGAGCAGGGATGGTACGATCAAGGGCGATGGCGCGGGAGAGCCGGTGGTGCACGGCCCGTTTTTGTTCGGGCGTGAGCGGGGGCAGCGCGGGTAATGCGTGCGCGCGGGCGTCGCCGAGTAATCGGGCGGCGAGGGTTCGCGCTTCATCCCAACGGGCGCGGAGCGGCTCGGTGGCAAAGGTCAGGCCCGGAGTCAGCGGGCCGGCGGCGGCGAGGTTTTTCAAAAAACTGCGCCATTCGGTGAGCAGGCGGTCGATGTCGCCCCGCCCGGCGTGGGCGAAATCGTCGGCCAGCGAGCCGGCGAGCGCGCCGCGCGAGGTGGTGCGCTCGGCCAGGGCCTGCACGATCTCGCTCGCGCCGTGGCCGTAGGCGGGCGGCACGCCTTCGTCCAGGTAGCCATCCACGCTGGCGCGGCGGTAGGTTTTTTCGCAGACCTGGACCAGGCGACCGAGGCGGCGGGGGTTGGTGCCGGCGAAGCGGTCGCCGGCGAAAAGGTTGGCGCAATCGAAGAGCAGATGTTCCAGCGGGTAGCGGCGGTCTTCCAGGCCGGCGGCGAGGGCGAGGCCTTCGGGTCCGAGAAAGACGGAGGCGATGGCGCCCCGGGCGGTGAGGCGCAGGCGTTTGTCCAGCAGGCCCGCGCGTTGCCATTCCCAGAGCAGAGTGGGCTCGGGGGGCAGGGCCAGGCAGGCGGGGCGAAGCGCGCAGACGGCGCAGCCGGGAAACGGATCGCGGCGGCGGCGGACCAGGCGGGCGCGTCCGGTATCGGTAAGCTGGTTACAGGGCGGCGGGGCGGGCAGCCGGGAGGTCTTTTCCGCCCCGAGAAGAAGCGGTGTTTCGGTGAAGAAGCGGTGCGCCATATCGTGGGCCAGCTCGAGGGCGGAGCGTCCGGGGGTCAGCAGGCGGAGCAACGTGGCCCAGGGCAGGGGAGCGGAGCGTTTGAGGCGAAGCGGCGCGGCCCGGCGCAGGCGGGGAGTGCGGCCCGAGACCAGCATGTAGCCGGTGTCGTCCATGCCCCGGCGGCCGGCGCGGCCGATCATCTGGAGCAATTCGTGGGGGGCGATGTCGCGTTCGAGCGCGCCGGCGCGGTAGCTCGCGGCGGTGAGCATGACGGAGCGAAGGGAAAAATTGATGCCGGCGGCGAGGCCGAGGGTGGCGACGACGGCGCGCAGTTGACCGGCTTTGGCCAGGGGTTCGATCAGGCCGGCGCGCTGGGCGTAGGAAAGGCCGCTGTGGTGGTGGGCGACGCGGCGGGCGAGCAGTTTGGCGAGGACGGGTCCGGCCAGCGATTGTTGTTCCGGGGTGAGCGGCAGCGGGTCGGCGAGCGGGAGTTCGCGGGCGAGCTGGCGGGCCAGCCGCTCGGCGTCGGCGCGGTGGGGGGCGAAGATGAGCACCGGGGCCAGGTTTTCGCGCAGGGCCCCGGCCACACGGCGCGTCCAGAAACTGCCGATCTCGGAAGGCAGGCCGTGCACGAGATCGTCGATTTCGACTTCCTCGAGCGGCACGGGTCGGACGGCGGTGCGCACGATGCGGACTTGCCGGCCCAGGCGGGTGAGCCAGGAGGCGACGTCCCCGGGGTTGGCCACGGATCCGGAGAGCAGCAGGAGCTGGACGTGGGCGGGCAGGGTGGCGAGCACGCCTTCGTAGTGGTTGCCGCGCGCGGGGTCGGAGAGCCACTGGTATTCGTCGATGACGAGCAGGTCGGGCAGGCGGACGGTGGTGGTGGGGTCTTGTCCGGTTTGCGCGCGCAGCAGGGCGCCTTGGGCGGCTTCGAGGGTGGCGACGACGACGGGGGCGTGGGGAGAGACGGAGAGGTCGCCGGTGGTGATGCCGACGCGCCAGCCGCGGGCCAGCCATTCGGCGTATTTGTCGTTGGCGAGGGCGCGGGTGGGCACGGTGAAGACGGCGCGGCGGGCGAAGCTGGCCTGTTCCACGTAGCACTCGAAAACGTGGGTTTTGCCGGCTCCGGTCGGGGCATCAACGATGACGTCGTGCCCCGCCTGGAGGGCATGCACGGCGTCTCGCTGCCACGCGTCGGGCAGCATGAGAGTCTGCAGGCCTGCGAAGTCGCGTAGCAGCATCGGGCGCACGGTAGGTCGGGCCAGCGAGTGGTCAAACCGCGCAGGGGCGGCGGGCAGCAAGCTGGGGCTTACTCTGCCGGGTCCTACGGCCAAAGTAACCTAATAGCGAACACCCGCGCGTTGCGCGACCTTTCAGGAAAGAAACTTGGCGGAGGGGCGTTTTTGGTAACGCTGGCCGGTGGCGACGCCGACAGGGGCAAGCTCAAACCGTCTCGACCCTGGTGCTCTTTCCAAGCCCGGCTAATAGCGTGGTGCCCATGCGCTCGCGCCTGTCAGTGGTGAGCGGCCCGCGAGGGCTGCATCCCGTTTGAGAGAGTGCCAACTCTAGCTTGAGCGCATGGGGCCGCCTGGAGGCGACGCCACCAACCCTACCCAAGCCATGCCTCGTGCTCGCAAGACCAAAGTCCAGACCATCCAGCCTGTTATCAACCCCCATGCCGCCGGCGCCGACATCGGTGCCCGCGAGATTTACGTCGCGCTGCCCAGCGCGCTCACGAGCGAGCCGGTGCGCTCTTTTCCCACCTTTACCGAAGACCTGCGAGCGCTGGTCGCGTGGTTGCAGTCCTTCGGGATCAAGAGCGTGGCGATGGAAGCGACCAGCGTATATTGGATACCCCTGGCCGAGCTGTTGGAGGAGGCAAAGATCGAGGTCTGTCTGGTCAATCCCCGCCACGTCAAGAATGTGCCCGGCCGCAAGACCGACGTGATGGACTGCCAGTGGCTGCAATACCTGCACTCCGTCGGACTGTTGCGCGGAGCCTTCCGGCCCGCCGCCGAGGTGCGCGGGGTGCGTGCGCTCTGGCGTCAGCGTGATGCGCTGGTGCACCATTCCAGCTGGCATATCCAGCACATGCACAAGGCGTTCGATCAAATGAATCTCCAGATCCATCATGTTCTTGCCGACATTACCGGCCAGACCGGCACGGCCATTGTCGAGGCCATCCTGCAAGGTGAGCGCGATCCTGCCGTGCTGGCCCGCCACCGCGACAAACGCGTCAAGGCCACGGAAGCGACCCTGCTGAGCGGCGACTACCGCAGCGAACACCTCTTCTGCCTGAAGCAGGCGTTCGAGGGCTATCAGTTTTTGCAAAATCAAATCGCCCGGCTCGACGCCGAGCTGGGTCGTCGGCTCAACGACTTGGCGCCGCCTGCCCAAGCCGAGCCCAGCCCGGCGCCCGCGAGCAAACCGAAGTCGGCGGGCAAAGCTGCGCCGGGCTTCGCAGCGCACGAGCTGCTTACCCGACTGCATGGAGTGGACTTGTGTGCGGTGCCGGGCATCAACGTGCTCACCGCCCAGACCCTCTGGAGCGAACTTGGCGGCGACCTCTCGGCATTCCCCACCGCCAAGCATTTTGCCTCGTGGCTGGGGGTATGCCCCGACAACCGCATTAGCGGCGGCAAAGTGCTCGGCGCACGCACCAGACCGAGCACCAACCGGGTGGCCCGGGCGTTGCGCATGGCCGCGCAAGCCCTGCACCATGCCAAGAACGAACTCGGCGAACACTATCGGCGCATGCGCGCCAAGCTCGGGGGAGCAGCCGCCATCACGGCGGTGGCCAACAAGCTCGCACGTATTTTGTATGTGATGATCAAAACCCGCCAAGCCTACCGTCCGGACCTGCACGATGGGGCCAGCGAGCTCCACCGCTCCCGCACCCTCGCCCGCCTCAAAGCCAAGGCCAAGGATCTCGGCTTCCAACTCATCCCAACGCCCGCCCAAGCGTGAAGTTTCTTGAGAGGTTACTTAATGCTGGGGGGCGGTAAGAAGGAGTGAAGGAGTGGAGGGAGGGGGCGAACGAGAGGGATGTGCGCTCTTAAGGTAAAACGGTGCGGTCGCGCGGCGGCATGCATCGGCAGCAAGATAACAAGGATTTAGCCTTTGCTTCGCGAGTTGGTGGGGCCACTGGGATTTGAACCCAGAACCAAGGGATTATGAGTCCCCTGCTCTAACCGTTGAGCTATAGCCCCTCAGATAAGGTGGGGAACTTCGGCGATTGTCGGCGCGCGGGTCGAGCCTTTTACGTGGCGTGAGACGGTTGTTTGCTCAGGGGCGCAGCCAGACGCGGTGGAAGTCGGCGCGGTCCACCGGCCAGGTTTTCCAGGCCACGCGGGGCTGGCGGGCGGCGAGCAGGAGGTTGTGCGCCGCCACGCGCACGTCTTCCGGCGACCAGAAATCCGCCGCCAGCGCGGCCGAGCGCTCGTCGCCGGCGCGCGCGAGCTGGGCGGCCTGCGAAAGCACCAGGCCGGAGAGCGGCGGCAGGGTGCAGCCAAGGGTCACCAGCACGCCTTGCAGGCGGGAGAGCACGCCTTTGCCGCCCGTGCTGTGCTCGGTGACGAGCACGGCGACCGGCTTGCCCAGCCAGAGCGGGGTGGCCTCGGCGGGGGTGGCGTCTTCAAGGAATTTTTGCAGGGGCGAGCTCCAGGAATCCCAGTGCGTGCCGGTGGCGATGACAAAGGCCTCCGCGTTGCGCAGGGCGGGCTCGAGGCGCTCGAAACCGAAGGCGTCGGGGCCGGCGAGTTCGGCGCGCACCAGATCGGCGTGGGGCGAGAGGTGGCTTTCCAACAGGGCGAGCAGGCGGGCCGAGTTGCCGGCCGGGCCGGCCAGGGAGGCGTTGAGGATCAGAATGCGGGGGCGGGGCGCGCCGGGATTGCCGGGTGCGAGGGTGGCGGGGGTGGCGGAAACGCGTTGGGCGGAGGCGGCGGTTTCGGAGGCGGCGGAGCGCCACCAGGACGGGGTGAGCAGCCGGGCCAGCCGACTCAGGGCAGTGCGCGCGGGGTTTTGCTTAAACGGTTTGTGGGTCATGGCCGGTTTGGCGTCGAGGGACGGGTGCCGCTCGCGCTGGCATGGGTTAATGAAGCGGCCCGGCAAGGTCGCAAGCCTGCGGCGTGATTGCGGGCTGGCGGGCGGCGGCGCGGGCGCTATGTTTCACGCATGGCCTGGCGTATAGAAGAACCCCTGATTCGCGGCGAAATCGACAACACCACGCGTGGTCGCGTGACCGGACGCCTGTGGTTTTTGGGCCGCGATGAGCCGGTGGTCCTGAACCTCACCGGCAACGCGTGGCGCGATGTGGCGGGGCATGTGTTGCGCTTCACGAATCCGGCTCCGGTGGTGGCGCAGCCTGAGGTCTTGAACGGGTTGGCGAGCGAGCAGCGCGGCGCGGTGGGCGACATCACGGCTTCGCGCAAGGTGAAGGTGCCGGATTGCTCGATGGAGGAGCTGCTGGAGTGCGTTAAGGCGAAGCGGCCTTTTCCCTGGCATTGGGGCAACAGCGTGTATCTCGAATGGTACAGCGAGCAAAACGGCCGCGTCGTAATCGAGTCGGCCGGCTACGAGCTGGAGCTTTTGGGGGAGCCCTCCTGGACCATGACTGAGGCCGAGGAAGCGGCGCAACAGGAGACCAACGGACGGGCGGGACTGACGTTTTTAAACCAGTTGACCGGCGAGACCGAAGAGGTCGCGGCGAACATGGAGGATGCCGGGTTTGCGGGCGGGGGGGATCCGACGGATGACGATGAGCCGACCAGTGCGGGCGAGGCCCAGGCTGACGCGGAGCAGGCGCGCATGGATTTGCTGCTGGATCGGGTGCAGGCGCGCATCGCGCGGGCGCAGGCGGCGGGCGAGACGCTGGATTTTGAGCGTATCATGGAGGAGGAGCGGGCGCGTCTGCGGCGTGAACGCGACGAACCTGAGCCTGATCCGGCAACGCCGGAAGAAGAGGCGGCGCGAGCTGAATGGATCGAGGAGATGAATGCAGCGGCCGAGGCGGCGCTGACCGAGATCGGCGCGGATACGAAGAACGCGGAGCCGGGCGGGGAGGACGAGGACTGGCTGGCGGACGACGAGGAGATGGAGCATCCCTTGGTGACGCGGAGCACGCTGCTGACCGAGCGGGTGCATGCGGATTTAAAGGAGCGCGGCTGGCTGGATGACGCGAGCTCGGCCGAGCATCCCTTGTGGGAGCTGGCCAATGGCACGATGATCGCCGGGGCCAAGCTGGCGGGGGCCTTTGGCGCGGCGGGCGACGAGGAAACCTGGCCGCCCGAGGCCTTGTTTGCCGGCGGGGTGTTGGTGCGGCTGAAGAAAGCCCGGGGGCATCTGCACGATGCGCTGGCCGGCTTGGTCGCGGCCGAGGAGCAGGATCTGGCCGAGCCGGTCTGGCTGGCTGAGGTGCACGCCGAGGTGACGGCGATTTTGGCTGAACTGGACGGGTTGATTGCCGAGGTGCGCGCGGTGTTGGAAGAGGCCGATGACGCGCCCGGGGGCAGTGCTGGCGACGGCGACAACTTGAAGTAGTTAATACAGGGTTTGAACCGCTAATGCGGCGGCTCAATGAGCGCCGCTTGGGCGCAGCGGTTTCGCTTCGCGAAACACGGGGGGCGATGGTTCGGCCAATGGCCTCAGCCGGAGGCCATGCAGGCGAAGGCGAGCAGCGAGGCGAGATGTCGAGCACATTGCACAGAGGGCACTTGAGCGGACACAGAGGGCACAGAGATCGGAAACGACGCTGAGACGTCAGCACTCAATACTAGCCGATTGAGTAACAGGTTGACGCGCCGCTTTCACCTAAGTGCCCTGCAAGTAGTAAGCTGAACCTATTTAACCTTTAAACGAATTAAACATGAGCGACATCAAACCGGCCGGCGCGGAAAAGAAAATCGTGGCGGGAATCTTCGGCATTCTGCTGGGGGCCTTGGGCATCCATAAGTTCATCCTCGGTTACACCAAGGCGGGTGTGATCATGCTTTTGGTTTCGGTACTCACCTTCGGCATTGCGGCGTTCGTGATGGGCATCATCGGGCTGATCGAGGGGATTTTGTATCTGACAAAGTCCGACGACGAATTCGTGGCCACCTACATCACGGGCAAAAAAGAGTGGTTCTGAGGGGTGCGGGGCGGGTTTGGGGGCGAGCTCCGCAGGAATTGACAGCCGGTAATTTGCCGACGAACGCTTGGTGATGCGTTCGCTAGAGCTTTTTTCCGGTGCGGGTGGCTTGGCTCTTGGCATGGAACAAGCCGGGTTTTCGACGGTGGCTTTGATTGAGCGAAATACGCATGCCTGCAGCACCTTACGGCTAAATCGTCCGCAGTGGCAGGTCTTGGAAACAGACGTTCGTGAAATTGATTTTAGCGCGCTAGGTCCGGTGGAGGTGGTAGCTGGCGGGCCGCCATGCCAGCCGTTTTCGATGGGGGGAAAGGCCAATGGCTATAACGATCAACGGGATATGTTTCCTCAGGCGGTACGGGCGGTGCGGGAACTGCGCCCCCAAGCCTTTGTTTTTGAAAACGTGCGTGGTTTGCTACGGCCGTGTTTTAGAAACTACGTCGAGTTCGTAAGATTGCAGCTCACGTATCCGGATTATCCGGTATCGGCTAACGTGGATTGGGAAACGAATCTACGCCGCTTGGAGCGCCATCACACCTCGGCGCGCACCGTATCGGAGCCGGTTTACGAGGTGAGCATCCATCTGGCGAACGCGGCGGATTACGGCGTGCCCCAGCATCGGCACCGGGTGTTTTTTGTTGGGTTTCGGCGCAATTTAAACGCGCGCTGGTTTTTTCCCGCCGCTACGCACAGCAAGGAGGCTTTGTTGCGCGACCAATGGGAAACGGGTGTCTATTGGCGTGCGCACCGTATCCCGGCACCCACGGACGGCGTGCCGCGAAAAATACCTGCCGGAGCGGAGCTCTTCGGCTCCGTCGAGCGTTGGCGCACCGTGCGAGATGCGCTAAAAGGCTTGGGCGAACCTAGTTTGGCACGAGTCAAGGAGAGTCATTGGCCGCAGGCCGGAGCCAAATCTTACCCCGGGCACACGGGCAGTCCCTTGGACGAGCCGGCCAAAGCATTGAAAGCCGGTGACCACGGAGTACCTGGTGGTGAAAACATGCTTCGTTATCCGGACGGCTCGGTGCGGTATTTCTCGGTGCGTGAATCTGCGCGTATCCAAACCTTCCCCGACGATTGGAAATTGGCGGGGTCTTGGTCGGAGAGCATGCGGCAGCTCGGAAACGCGGTTCCGGTTCGGCTAGCTCAAGTCGTGGCATCCTCAATTTTTTCCGCGCTAAATACGCAACCAAGCATCGTCCGTGTTTAATCCACTCGATAAAACCAATTTGGGCAAAAGCGTGGTGGATGCGCTTTTGGAGGAGCCAGCCCGGCCATTATCGAATCTTGCGGCCTTTAACGGCGCGGGGATTTACGCGATTTATTATCATGGCGACCACGAAGCTTATGCACCGTTGGTTCGGATTAACAAAAAGGCGGCAACACACCCGATTTATGTGGGTAAAGCGATACCAGCGGGCGGCCGAAAGGGCTTGTCGGCGGACGCCTCGGCCCACTCCAGTGCCTTGTATAATCGCTTAAGAGAGCATGCCGATTCCCTGCAATGCGTCCCGGCGCTCGATCTTGGACACTTCGCTTGTCGGCATTTGGTGGTGGACGATATCTGGATTCCTCTCGCGGAGAGTTTGATGATTCAACGTTACCGTCCGCTCTGGAACTTGGTTGTCGAGGGCTTTGGCAATCATGATCCGGGCTCCGGTCGCTACGGGGGGCAACGTCCGCTTTGGGATGTTATGCACCCGGGCCGTTCGTGGGCGGAGAAATGCGCTCCTGCAAAATACTCCATCGATGAAATTTCAGCGATGATTTCGAGTCACTTGAAAGGCCTGCGAAAGCTTCAGAGTTAAACGCCTGCGCGCATTGATTATAGCGTGAAATTATAGCGGCTCGGTGCCTTCGCTTAAGATGCGGAGGTAGGCGTCGTAGGCGAAGACTCGGTTGCGCGGGGTGCCGGTGAGTTCGCGGGCGATGCCGAGTTCGACGAGTTTTTCCAAGGCCCCGTTTACAGCCGGAAAAGACAGATCCAGGGTGGTGGCGGCGGTGCGGGCACTAATAGAGAGTTGTTTTTGCAGCAGCCGGTGAACGCGAAGCGTGGTGGTGGCGGCGCGACCGAGGGTTTCAATGCGTTGCGCGTCGGTGGCGAACAAGGTTATGACCCGTTTGACTGTGCCCGCAGCTTGTTCGGCGGTTTCGGCTACACCGCGAAGGAAGAACAGAAGCCATTCCTCCCAAACTCCCTCCAGGCGCACACGTTGGAGCAGCTCGTAGTATTCGGCGCGGTTTTTTTTGAGGTGCAGCGACAGGTAGAGCAGGGGCTGATGCAGGACGTTATCGTGGCAGAGCAGCAACGTGATCAGGAGGCGGCCGATGCGGCCGTTGCCGTCGAGAAAGGGGTGGATGGTCTCAAACTGGACGTGGGCCAGCGCGGCTTTAATAAGAATGGGGACAGCGGTCTTTCGCGTCTTGATTATTATAATCAAATTTATTCAAGTTCTGCACTGATGAAAAGTTTACTAAAAGCCCTTGTTTTTTTAGCGATTATTGTAGCGACAGTTCAATATTGGCCAAAAATTTCCAAACTTTGGGCTCCAGCTCCAGCTCCAGCTCCAGCTCCAGCTCCAGCTCCAGCTCCAGCTCCAGCTCCAGTTCTTGTTCAGCCTAACCTTTCGGCTAAGCAGTGGACAAATCAAAATAATCAAAGTTTCGAGGGCTCGCTTGTCGCCGCCGACAATCAAACCGTAATCATCCGCAGAAGCAGCGATTCAGTGCTTTTCAAAATCAGTCTGAATAAACTATCGGATTCAGACCAAGCTTTCACACAAGAACAGATCACACGCGCCAAAAAACTTGGCCTCAAATTAGATTCATCAATCCATGAAATTTCGCGCAAGTTGGAGATCAAAGGCTCGCTAGAAAGGATCGAAGCCTCGCCGGCAGAAGGCGGATACCGAATGTCTCGTATTGACCCCATGTTTTGGCTGCTTCTAGCGCGACCATTAAAAGACGGAGATCAAAGCGCCATTTGGGTGCGCATTGATGAGAAAGCCTTCCGTCTTTTTGTAGAAAATACCTTGGTGTCCAACGAAGACTTAACCCGTTTCCTAGACGGCAAGGGTGGTTTTTACGAATCACTTCCTTGGCCCCGCCCAGAACTTACCATAATCGAGGCAAGATATGGCATGAATCACAGGTCTGCTAACTTTGGCGGAAACGTTCTTGAAAATCCCAACGCAGGACCTGCAAACGTAACCTACCAACTCATGCGCATCATTTCGGAAAGAAAGCTACCCTTGGAAGTTAGCCCCAAAGATTTTTCTTCGAGAGGAAATGAGCTCAGTGTTTTGTGGAGGACCACATCTGGAGAGGTGCGGCAATCGTTGCGAGACGGTTCCCTACTAACTTGGCCCTAACAAACTTGGCCGAATGGCACTCACTATGTGTTAAAGCTTAATAGGCTATGATTATTGTAACGAAGGCTTAATAGCGGAAATCTTATTAAGGAAAGGAAGGGCTTCCTTTAATAGCGTGGGGTGGAGCGGGCGAGGGCGCGTCTGAGGTTCGTTAGGCCAGGATGCGTTTGAGGCTTTCGAGGTCGAGGACGGTGGCGAGGCTCTCCTCCTGGATCACGGCTTGGGCGAGTGCGGATTTCTCGCGCTGGAGGAGGCGGATTTTTTCTTCCACCGTGCCGGCCGCGATCAGGCGGTAGGCCATGACCGGCTTGGTCTGGCCGATGCGGTGGATGCGGTCGATCGCTTGCGCTTCCGCCGCCGGGTTCCACCACGGGTCAAACAGGATGGCGTAGCTGGCGGCGGTGAGGTTGAGCCCGAAACCGGCGGCTTTTAACGAGAGCAGGAAAACGGTTTTGGTTTTGTCGGTCTGGAAGGTCTCGACCAACTCGGCGCGGTTTTCGGTCGCGCCGGTCAGGATGAGGTGCCCGAGACCCGCAGCGGCGAGGCGGGTTTGGATGAGTTTCAACATCTCCACGAACTGGCTGAAAACGAGGACTTGGTGGCCTTCCTCGGCGAGCTCCTCGATGCGCTCCATGAGGGCGTCGAGCTTGGCGCTGGGCAACTCGGCGTGGGCGGCGTCGACCAGCGCCGGGTGGCAGCAAATCTGGCGCAGGCGGAGCAGGCTGGCGAGGACGTGAAAACGCACGGCGTCGAGTGCGCTCTTGGTCTCGACGCCCAGCAGGTGGGCGCGGGCGCGTTTGAGCTCGGCTTCGTAGAGGCGGCGCTGGCCGTCTTCGAGCTCGACGATGATCTCGTCCTCGGTGCGGGAGGGCAGGTCGGGCGCGGCCTGGGCCTTGGTGCGGCGGAGCAGGAAATGGCGCACGCGGCGGTGCAGGCGGGCGAGGGCGGCGGGGTCGGCCTCGGGGTATTGGCGGCGAAAGCCGGGCTGGTCGCCGAGCAGGCCGGGCTGGGCGAAGGCGAAGAGGCTCCAGAGATCGCTGAGGCGGTTCTCGATCGGCGTGCCGGTCAATACCACGCGGTGCCGGGCGCGTAGGGAGCGGGCGGTGACGGCGACCTGGCTGCCGGGGTTTTTGATGAACTGGCCTTCGTCGAGGATGACGACCTCCCAGGGCTCGGCGCGGAAGCGGTCGGCCTGGAGGCGGAGCTGGGTGTAGTTGGCCACCACGACCTGGGCGCTTTCCCAATCGGCGGCGGCGGCGGGTTCGGGATGGAAGGCGGCGATGGCGAGGCCGGGGGCGAAGCGGGCGGCCTCGGCGAGCCAGCCGTGGGTGACGCTCTTCGGGCATACGACGAGCACGCGCAACGGAGCGGCGGCGGCGGGGCGGGTCTCGGCGAGGTGGAGCAGCCAGGCGAGGGTCTGCACGGTTTTGCCCAGGCCCATGTCGTCGGCGAGCACGCCGCCGAAATCTTGGGCGGAGAGGTGGGCGAGGAATTGGAAGCCTTCGATCTGGTAGGGGCGCAGAGTGGCTTGCAGGCCGGCGGGCAGGGTGGCGGGGGGCAGGGCGGCGAGGCGGGCGGCGCGGTCTTGCAGGGCGTGGACGAGTACGGCTTCGCGGTTGGCCAAGGCTTCGGCGTCGAGGGCGAGCTGGAGCACGTGCAGGCGGTGGCGCACAGGGCGGTGGGCGGCGAGGGCGTCGTCAACGCCGAGGCCGAGGCGGGCGAGGGCGGCGGCTTCGGCGGGGGCGACTTCGACCGCACTGGCGACGCGACGCCAGCCGTGGCGGGGGAGGTGCACCCATTTGCCGCGGGATTTGAGCAGCAGGGCGATTTCCTCGGAGGTGAGGGTGGTGTCGGCGACGGTGAGGCCGACGGAGAGGTCGAACCAATCCTGGTTGGAGTCGCCCTCCACGGGGGCGAGCGCGGTGGTGAGCTGGGCCTGGAGCGGCGCGCCGAGCAGGGTGGCGAGTTCGGGCGAGAGTTCGATGTCGAGGCCGGGCGGGAGGGCGGCGTGCCAGGCGAGGAATTCGTCGGGGAAGGTCGCGTTGACCGGGCGGGTCCAGGTCTCGGCCCAGCCGTCCCAGACGAGACGGAAGCCGGCGAGGGAGGAGCTGGCGGAGCGGGCGGCGGAGAGGTCGAAGTCGAGGACGGGGTCGCCGACCAGGCGGGGCGGGGGGGCGGAGTTTTTGCCCCACTGCCAGCCCTGGTAATCGGTCCAGAGCTGTTCGCAGGCGGGCTGTTCGGAGCGGGCGGCGAGCTGGGCGTGGAAATCGCGTTCGCCGGAGGCGATGGCGGGGGAGAGCCAGCAACGCAGGCGGGGGCGGAGGGGGACGATGCGCAGGTCGGAGGCGAGGCCGTTGGGCAGGCGCAGGCCGGCGGCGCGCAGGCGGGGGAGGAGGCGGGCGTCGGTGAGGGCGGTGACGGGCAGGCGGGTGGAGGGGACGGGGGGCGGGCCGCGCCAGAGTTTGCCTTCAAAGAGGTAGGGCGGCTCGGGTTGGCGGGCGACGCGCAGGGCGGTTTCGGCGCTGCGGCCGTCGGGGGTGATGAGGCGCAGGGTGAGTTGGGCGTCGCCGGGCGCTTCGGCGACGGCCTCGAGCACGAGAGGGTCGGCTTCGATGAGGAAGGGGTTGCCATCGGGCAGGGCCAGGGCGGCGCGGGCGGCGGTGGTGCGGAGCAGGCCGGTGACGGCGCTTTCGGGCAGGCTGCGGCGGGCGGAGATGCCGGAGGAAAGCAGGCGGCTTTCGGTGGCCAGGGCGACGCCGAGGGCGGCTTCTGCGGGGGGCAAAATTTCAAAATCCGCCGGGCGCAGGTGGAAGAGTTCGTGCAGCCATTTTTGGGGCGCGGCCTTCCAGGGTTTGTCGGCGGCGGGGCGCAGTTCGATCAGCCAGTTGCCGGTGGCGTCGAGGCGGACGCGCAGGCCGGCCAGGCCGGAGAGCGGGGTGGGAAGCGCGGCGGCGGAGGTTTCCTCGGTGCTGGGCAGGGCGCGCAGCCAGTCGGCGAGGCCGTCGTCGCGCACGAGGTCGGGCGGCCGGCTTCGACGGCGGCGATCCAGGCGAGGCCGGCGGCGTAGGCGTGTTTGCAGTCGGAGGCGATGGGGCAGGAGCAGCGGGAGGTCCAGTCGCCTCGGGTGTAAAAGAGGGTGAGGGTGTGGCGGACGTTGTCGTTGACCTCGGCTTTGCAGTGGTGGTCGGCCTCGGACCAGACGGCGGCGACGGCGCCCTGCTGGAAAAGGTCGCGGCCGCCCTGGCGGGAGGCGGGGGCGTAGAGATCGAGCCGGGCGCGAAGCGCATCGAGCGCCTCGGGCGTGCGGACGCTGCGCACGGCAGGAGGACGGGAACGCGAGGAGGCCATAGTTTAGGCGAGGATGCGGCGGAGGCTTTCGAGGTCCATGACTTTGGCTAGAGATTCTTCCTGGACCACGGCGTCGGCCAGGGCGGACTTTTCGCGCTGCAGGGCGCGGATTTTTTCCTCGATGGTGTCCTTGGCGATGAGGCGGTAGGCGATGACGGTATTTTTCTGGCCGATACGGTGGGTTCTGTCGATGGCCTGGGCCTCGACGGCGGGGTTCCACCACGGGTCGAAGAGCACGACGTAGCTGGCGGCGGTGAGGTTGAGGCCGGAGCCGGCGGCTTTGAGCGAGAGCAGGAAAACGGCGGGGCCGCCCTCGGCTTGGAACTGGTTGACGAGGTCCTGGCGGTTTTCGGTCTGGCCGGTGAGCAGGAGGTGGCTGATCTCGCGGGCTAACAGTTCCTCGCGGATGAGCTCCAGCATGGTGACGAATTGGGAGAAAACGAGCACGCGGTGGCCCTCGGCGACGAGCGGTTCGATGGTGTCGAATAGGGCGTCGAGCTTGGCGCTGCTGGGGCGGAGCGACGGGGCGTCGTCGTCGGGGGTGGAGGAGGCGTCGGTGACGGCGGCGGAGGCGGTTTTGGCTTTTTCCGGGTGGCGGCGTTTTTGGCCGGGGGAGGGTGCGGAGTCGTCGAGGCCGACGAGGCGGGGGTCGCAGCAGATCTGGCGGAGGCGGAGGAGGGATTGGAGGATGTTGAAACGGGCGGCGTCGAACTGGCGGGAGGTTTCGACTTTTAGCAGGAGCTGGCGGGTTTTTTTGAGCTCCGCGTCGTAGAGGGCGCGTTGGGGGCCTTCGAGTTCGCAGGAAATTTCCTCTTCGATGCGGGCGGGCAGATCGCGGGCGACCTGGCCCTTGGTGCGGCGGAGGAGGAAGGGGCGCACGCGGGTGGCGAGGCGGGAGCGCGCGCCCTCGGGGTCTTCCTTGTCGTTGTAGAGGCGTTGGAAAACGGCCTGGGGGCCGAGAAGGCCGGGCTGGGCGAAGGCGAGCAGGCTCCAGAGGTCAAGCAGGCGGTTCTCGATCGGGGTGCCGGTAAGCACGAGGCGGTGGCGGGCGGGCAGGTCGCGGGCGGCGCGGGCGGTGGCGCTGCCGGGGTTTTTGATGTTCTGGCCTTCGTCGAGGATGACGGCATCCCAGGCGACGGCCGCGAGTTCGGCGGCGCGGAGGCGGAGCTGGGTGTAGTTAACAACCAGGACGCGGGCGCCGGGTGGCGGGGGCAGGCCGGGGGCGAGGCGGGCGGTGGTGAGGGCGGGGGCGAAGCGGGCGGCCTCGATGGCCCAGTTGGGCACGACGGATTTGGGCGCGACGACGAGGGCGCGGAAGGGGCGCTCGGGGGAGGCGGTGGCCTGGGTCTCGGCGAGCCATAGCAGCCAGGCGAGGGTTTGCAGGGTTTTGCCCAGGCCCATGTCGTCGGCGAGCACGCCGCCGAGGCCTTGGGCGGAGAGGTGGGTGAGGAAGTGGTAGCCTTCGAGCTGGTAGGGACGGAGCTCGGCCTGGAGGCCGGCGGGCAGGGGGGGCGGGGGGATGGCGCGCAGCTCGGCGGCGCGGGTGCGGAGGCGGGCGGCGAGGGCCTCGTCGTTGACCGGGGCGTCGGCGAGCTGGAGGGCGTGGAAGCGGTGGGTGCTGCGTTTGCCGGAGAGGGTTTCGGAGTCGGCGGTGAGGCCGAGGCGGTCGAGGGCGGCGCTGGCCCCGGGGGTGACGGCCTCGTCGAGGGCAAGGCGTTGCCAGCCGCGTTTGGGGAGGCGCACCCAGGCACCGCGGGCTTTGACCAGCAGTTGGATTTCCTCGGGGGTGAGGGTGGTGTCCTCGGGCTGGAGGGCGACGGAGAGGTCGAACCAGTCCACGCCGGAGCCCTCGGCGGGGGCGATGTCCACCGAGAGGCGGGCGCGGAGAGGGGCTCCGAGCAGACCGCGCAGTTCGGGGGCGACCTCAAGTTCGAGGTCGGCGGGGAGCTGGGCGTGCCAGGCGACGAAGTCTTCGGGGAAGGTGCGGTGGACGGGGCGGTTCCAGGCTTCTGCGGATTCCCACCATTCGAGGCGGAAAGCGGCGAAGTGAGCGCCGACGGCGTTGGCGGCGGAGAGGTCGAATTCGAGGTGGGGCTCGTCGGGGCGAGGGGGAGGCGGGGCGGCGTTGTCGAGCCAACGCCAACCGTTGAAGCCCTGCCATTCCTGGCTGACGGGCGGGGATTCGGCGCGGGCGAACAGACGGACGCGCAAGACGGGTTGCTGGCTGTAGTTGTCCTCCAGCCAGGCGCGGAGCAAGGGGCGGAGCGGGATGGATTTGAAGCGCGGGGTCAGGTCTTCCGGGACGCGGATGCGGGCGGCGCGCAGGCCGGAGGCGATGGCGGGGTCTTTGAGAGCGGCGACAGGCAGGCGGTAAGTGGGCGGAGCGGGTGGGCCGGGCCAGATGCGGTTGTCCCAAAGGTAGAGCGGCGGGGAGGTGTTGTTAAGGAGGGGTGGCGTGCCGGTGAGCGGAGTTTGATCGGGCAGGGTGAAGCCGATTCGCAAGCGGTCGGGGTCGTTGGGGTCGGTGACGGCGGCGAGCTGAAGGGCGTCGGGCTGGATGCGATACGGGGTGCCGTCGGGCAGCACGATGGCGGGGTGGCAGGCGGGGTCGGCGAGGACGAAATCGAGCAGGGATGGATCCAGGGGACTGCGCAGATCGTGGTGGCTGCCGTAGGCGCCGCGCGGTCGGAGACGCAGGGCGAGGACGAGAGTGCGGGCGGGCTGGGGCAGGTGGGCGAAGTCGGTGGGGCCTGCTTGATCGAGGGCTTTGAGCCATTTCTGGGTGCAGGCGCGCCATGAAGCGGGGTTGGACTTGGTGGGTTTGTAGAAGGCGTGGAGTTCGGCCTTGGCCGAAGGGGTGATTTGAACGCGGAAGTCGGTGGCCTTGGTTAACTCGGCTTCGATGGGGCGTTCTACGGGGGCGGAGGATATGGGGGTGAAGGCCGCGTTGGAGCTCAAGGTTGAGCGCCAGAGGTGGAGTTCACTTTCCAAGGCGCGCTGGTTTTGCTCGGCGCGGATGGCGCGGGTATCGGTGACGGGGAGAAAGGCCTCGGGGATGGCGCGCTGCGAGTTTTGCCAGTCGTAAGCGAGGTATTGCCAGAGTGCCCACGGACTGGCGGGCGGACTATTTCGCGGCCAGTAGTCTTTGAAGGCGAAATCGTAGTTGTAGTAGTAAAGGGACGTGTTTCCGGAACCCCCGGCGTCGAGCCCGAGTTTTTGCAGGGTGCTTTTATACACGCCGCCGCGGGCTTGGAGTTCCTTGAATACGGTATCCAGGCTCTGGAGGAGCTTGGTCTCTTCCGGGTTGAGGGGGCGGTCGATTTTCTCGGCAAGTTGCAACTGCCAGAGTTGCGCGAAGGTCTGGGGTTTGGCGGGCTTGGGAGGATTCGGCGGCGGAGGCGTGGCCGTCGGGTTCGCGGAGGCGGCTGGAGCCGTGCCGGTGGTTTCCAGCCAGTGGGTGGCCAGGGCGTAGGCGTGGGCGCAATTGTAGTGTGCTGAGCAGGTGCAAAGAGCGTTCCAGCTGTTCTGGCCACGGGAGAGCACCACATCGTGCTGGGTCGCGCCGCCGCGGACTTTGCCGCGAATCGGGGTGATTCGCGCTTCGCCGGTGCCGCCGGTGCACTCGTCCACCACCAGGGTATGCGCGGCCTGGGTGCGGGCGGCGCTAAAGCACTGGGTGTAGAGCTTCAGCGACTCGCGGTGGCTTTGCAGGCTCGGGTGGTTGGCCACGGCGAGGGCGAGGGTGGCGGGTTAATACACCTGTTCTTCGAGCAGGGCGAAGAGTTCGGCTTCGGTCACGCGGCGCTGGGCCATGGAGTCACGTTCGCGCAGGGTGAAGGTGTCGCCGGGCTTTTCGATGGTGTCGAAGTCGATGGTGACGCACCACGGCGTGCCGATCTCGTCCTGGCGGCGGTAGCGGCGGCCGATGGCACCGCCCTCGTCGTAGAACACGGCGTAGCGGCGCTGGAGTTTTTTATAGAGGGCCTTGGCGCGGTCGGTGAGGGTCTCCTTGTTTTTGAGCAGGGGCAGGATGGCGACCTTGACCGGGGCGATGCGGGGGCTGAAGCGCAGGACGGTGCGTTGCTCGGTGTTGCCCTTCTCGTCGGTGACGGCCTCTTCGGCGTAGCCGGCGCAGAGGGTGGCGAGGAAGATGCGGTCGAGGCCGACGGCGGGCTCGATGACGTGGGGAACGAATTTCTTTTTGGAGGTTTCGTCAAAGATGGCCTGGGGCACGCCGCTGGCTTTTTCGTGCTGGCCGAGGTCGTAGTTGCCGCGGGCGGCGATGCCCCAGAGCTCCTGCACGCCGAAGGGGAACTTGAACATGATGTCGGTCGTGCCCTTGGAGTAGAACGCGAGTTTCTCCTTGAGGTGATCGTATTCGGAAAGATGGGACGCGGGCAGGCCGATGCTCTTGAGCCAGCCGGTGCACCAGTCGATCCAGTAGCGGTGCCACTTGGCCCAGTCGTCGTCCTCGTGGATGAAGAATTCCATCTCCATCTGCTCGAACTCGCGGGAGCGGAAGATGAAGTTGCGCGGGGTGATTTCGTTGCGGAAGGATTTGCCGGTCTGGGCGATGCCGAAGGGGAGTTTAACGCGGCCGGTGTCCACGACGTTCTTGAAATCGACGAACATGCCCTGGGCGGTCTCGGGGCGGAGGTAGGCGACGGACGAGGCGTCGGTCATGGCGCCGACGTTCGTCTGGAACATCATGTTGAAGGCGCGGGGCGGGGTGAGGTCGGGGTTGCCGGTGGCGGGCGAGGGGATCTTGGCGACCTCGTCGGCGGTGGCTTCGGTGAAGTCCTTGGGCTGGACGGGGGCGAGGGTGCCGACGATGGCTTTTTTGCGTTTGAAGAGTTCGGCGGCGGCCTGGAGTTCCTCGGCGGTATTTTCGTTTTCGAGGGCCGAGACGTAGCCGTGGATCGCGGTCACGCCTTCGGGGCTGGTGATGACGATGGGGGACCAGAAGAGCTGGTCGGCGCGGTAGCGGTTTTTGGAGACTTTGCAGTCAACGAGGGGGTCGCTGAAGCCGGCGACGTGGCCGGAGGCTTCCCAGATCTTGGGATGCATGATGATGGAGGTCTCGATGCCGACGACGTCGTCGCGGCGGCGGACCATGTCGTTCCACCAGCAGTCGCGGATGTTTTTCTTCAATTCGACGCCAAGGGGGCCGTAGTCGAAGAAGCCGTTGAGTCCGCCGTAGATCTCGGAGGAGGGGAAAACGAAGCCGCGGCGTTTCGCGAGGGAGACGACGGCTTCCATGAGGTTGGCGGGTTCGGCGGAGGCGGCGGGCGTGGACATAAGCGGGAATGTTTAGCGGGGCGGGCGCGGCGCGGTCAATGGCGGCGGCGGATGAGGCGGCGGCGTGGAGCGTGGAGCGAAACGCGAAGCAGGCAAAGTAACCTAATAGGTTACTTGATGCTGGGGGCGCTGGGGAAAGGACGGGTGGAGGGAGAGGGTTGATGGCGAAGGTGGGTGGCGCGGCGGGATGGAGGATTGGGGAGGTTGGCTTGGGGTGGGGCGCCTTACGGCCTTGCGCCGAGGGGCGGGGGCGGTGCATTTCGAGTGCTTATGAAGGTAATGTTCACCGCCAAGGAATACGCCCGTTTGCTGGAACTCGCCTATCTCGGGTCGCGCGTGATCGCGGGCGCGCGTCCGCCCGAGGAGGAGAATCCGCACCTCGCCCGTTATCAGGAAATCCAGCAAAAGATCTTTGATCTGGCCACGCCGCTGGGCTGCGCGGACATGGTGACGGTGGCGAGCAACGGCCTGCTCATGCCTTCGGAGAAAATGCTCGAAGACGAACGCCTGCGGAAGATCGAGGGCGATTACTCCAATGATTTGTTCTGGCACGAGCTGGTTGCCCGTCTGGCAGATCGCGATCTCGCGGCGGAGCAGGCGCGCAGTCACGCCAAGGGCAAGGGCGGGCCGCCGATCGACGCGGATTTACGGCTCAAGGAGATCGAGGACGGGTACTGGGACGAGTTCGAGAAACACGATCTGGCGCACATCATTCTGCTGCGCGGGGCCAAGGGTTGATTTTCCTGCGCGACTAACATGAGCAACGAAGCTTACGAGCGGGCGCGCTCGGCCATCGACGCGGCCCATGCCGCCGACCCCAAACGGGCCGCCGACGGGCGCGCCGCCGAGCTGGTTTATGGCGAGCGGGTGGAGGCGTGGGTGGTGCGTCTGGTGCCGGACGCGGCGCCGCATTTGCGGCTGGCGGCGCGGTGTCAGCACTTGGAGCGCTGGCTGACGCCGCGGGCGAGCTATCCGCTGGATAAGGTTGGTTACCATGCGTGGCGGCGAGGGCTCTACGTAAAGCAGGCGGAGCGGGCGCGCGAGTTGTTGCTCGCGGCCGGAGTTGAGGCGGGCGAGGCGGCGGAGGTGGCTACGTGGGTCTCGAAAACCGGTCTTAAAACCAATGCAGGCACGCAGGTTTTGGAAGACGCGGCGTGTCTGGTGTTTTTGGAGAACGAGATCGCGGATTTCGCGGCGACGCATGCGGACTACACCGAGGAGAAGTTCGTCGATATTCTGCGCAAGACCTGGCGCAAGATGAGTCCGGCGGCGCAGGCGGCGGCGCTGGCGCTGGAGTTGCCCGCGCCCATCGCGGCGCTGGTGCGCACGGCGTTGGCGGGGTGAGGCGGGATTAGGTGGCGGCGGCGGGGCGTTCGCTCTTGAGGGCGCGTTCGCCTTCGCATTCGGGGGAACCGCAGGCGAGGTCGCGGCAGGTTTGCGGGCGGCGTTCATAGATGCGGCAAACGTATTCGCGGGCTCCGTCGGCGGCGGTGCGCACGGCGAGGGCGGCGCAGTGGCCGTCGGTCATGCGGAGGTAGGCGCGGTTGCCGACGAAGTGGGCGAAGCGTTCGGCATCGGGGCCGAGGCGGGTCCAGTCATCGCCGGTCACCCGCACGTAGGTTTCCAGGTGGGAAAAACAACAAACTCCGCAGCGCAGGCACGCGGCGGAGTCTTGGAGGGTGGCGGCGGAGTCGGCAACGGCGGACACGGCGGGGGAACGCGAACGCGGGCCGGGGACGGGCCGGCGAAATTAGAGCAGCGACTTGATGAGTTTCTCGTATTCCTCGGTTTCCATCGCGCCGACCTTGCGGTGGCGGACATTGCCTTCGCGGTCGATCAGGAAGGTGGTCGGGATGGACTCGATACCGCCGAAGGTTTCGATGATTTCGGGCGAGACGAGGGCGAGGGGATAGTTGACGGCGTTTTTCTTGGCGAAGGGTTCGACGACGGCGGCGCCTTTTTGGTCCACCGAGAGGCCGACGATGACGAGGCCCTTATCGGCGTACTTCTTCTGGAGCTGCACGTAGCCGGGGATCTCGCGCACGCAGGGCGGGCACCAGGTGGCCCAGAAGTCGAGGACGACGATTTTGCCCTTGAGGGTGTCTTTGCCGATGGGTTTGCCGTCGAGGGTGGTTAATTGCCAGGTGGGCGAGGGGCCCATGACGGGCAGGGTGGCGGGTTTGGGCAGCAGAGGCTGGGCGTCGGCCCGGAAGGCGGGCGCGAGGATGCCAGCAACCAATAGGGCGGCGGCGGCGAGGCTGAGGGGGACGAGGCGGAGACGGGATTTCATGGGTGGTGGAGTGGTGGGTGAGACAGCTCGGACAGCGCTGACGTGCATGAGATACGCCAAAGCGGGAAAAAATTCCCGTTGGCGTTGTCGAGCCCTTGGGCAGGGCTTGGCCGAACGAGCTACCGCCCGATGCGGCGAAATCGCAAATCCTCGGGGCGTTAAACCGGGCCGCCGATGCCGAGTTCCATGCCCAGGGTGGCGATGAACTTTTTCATCGCGGGGGTGAGCACGCGGCCCTTGCGGTGGAGGATGGCGAGGGGGCGGGTGAAGTCTTTGCCCTTGAGTTTGAGCACGGCGAGAGTGCCTGCTTTAACTTCTTGTTGAACGGTGGCTTGGGGCACGATGGCGATGCCGTGGTCGATCTCGACCGCGCGTTTAACGGTCTCGATGTTGTCGAACTCCATGACGGGCTCGCAGTTTTCGAGTTTATGGTCGCGGAAGATCTGGTCCACCGCCTTGCGGGTGGGGATGTCGGGATCGAAGCCGATGAATTTGTGGCCGGCCAGTTCGGAGACCGAGACTTCGCCTTTTTTCGCCAGCGGGTGGTTGGGCGGGGTGATGAGGACGAGACGGTCGTTGCGGAAGGGGAGGATCTCGATCTGGCGTTGTTTGAGGGGAAAGGCGACGAGCCCGAAGTCCACCGAGTTGTGCAGGATGTCTTCGTAAACGAGGTTGTTGCGCCGGTATTCCACCCGTACGTTCACGGAGGGGAAATCCTGGAGGAACTTTTTAATGTAGGGAGGCAGTTCGTGCAGGCCGATGGAGTAAATGGTCGAGATGCGGATGGTGCCGCTGATGACTTTTTTTAGCTCTTGCAGGTCCGAATCCAGCTTATCGTAGGTATGCAGGATCTCCTTGGCCGATTCGTAAACTTGGTAGCCCTCGCGGGTAAGCTGAAATTGCTTCTGGCTGCGGTCGATGAGCAGCGCCTTGAAGGTTTTTTCCATCGCGCGGGCCTGCTGGCTGACGGCGGATTGGGTGATGCCATTGATCTTGGCCGCCTTGGAAAAGCTTTTCGTCTCCACGAGATCGGCGAAGATTTTGAAGTTCTCGATTTGCATGGGGTTTTGGGCCTAAATTGTGCTTTTAGGGTATAATTTCATCTAATTCCACTGCAACAGAGAAAACCAGCTTACACTATGATCACCTATGAAGAATTCTTTTCCCGTGTCGAAAAAGTCGAAGCGCGGATCGCGGCGGCTTGCCTGGCGTCGGGGCGGGCGGCGGGAGAAGTAAAACTTCTAGCTGTAACGAAAACGCATCCGGCCGACGCGGCCATTTATGCGGCGCGGCACGGGCTGGCGGCGGTGGGGGAAAACCGGGTGCAGGAAGCCTCGGCCAAGCGTCCGCTGGCGGCGGCGGCCGGGGCGGCGGCGTTGCGCTGGGAGCTGATCGGGCATTTGCAAAGCAACAAGGCGAAGCTGGCGGCCGAGACCTTTGACCGGGTGCAGAGCGTGGATTCGGAGAAACTGGTGCGCCAGCTGGACAAGGCGGCCGGGGAGCTGGGGCGGCCGCTGGCGGTCTTGTTGCAGGTCAATGCCGGGCGTGATCCGGCGAAGTTTGGCTGCGAGCCGGAGGATGCGCCGCGTTTGCTGGAGGCGGCGCTGGCGGCTCCGAATCTGCGGGTGGATGGGTTGATGACCATCGCGCCGCTGGGCGCGGATGCGGCGGAGACGGCGGAGCATGCGCGGCGAACTTTTGCCAATCTGCGGGCGCTGCGGGATGAGTTTACGGGGCGCTTCGGGGTGGCCTTGCCCGAGCTTTCGATGGGCATGAGCGCGGATATCGAGCTGGCGATCGCGGCCGGGAGCACGTGCGTGCGGGTGGGCTCGGCGTTGTTTGGGGCGCGCTGAGGGCATTTCAAATCAAGCCATAGCCGTAGAATGTAGGGCGGGGTCGCCGCACCCCGCCGTTCGCAAACCCGTTCACGCTACGGCGGG
>JAPLTN010000041.1 GCA_026398135.1 Verrucomicrobiota bacterium | reverse complement strand
GAGGCCTACGAAAATACCTATGTCCACAATTGCCGCTATGCCACCAACAAAAAAATAACGCACAATAGTCATTGTGCGGATATGGTTCACAAGATTTAACATGTATGCGGAGTTACTTTTGTAATTTATCCATTCGACGATAGTCTCCGCGGCTAAAATATTTCTCCAGCCAAATGTATGCGCAAATAAAGAAATATCGACTACCCATTTCCTTTATTTTAAGTTTCGCTTCGCCGTATTTCCTATTTTCCCACGAAATCGGTATTACTTTCCACGAATACCCACGCACAATGGATTTTAACGGAATCTCAACTGTTAGATTAAAATGGGGAGCGAGCAAAGGGCGACAGCCATCTATCACACTGCGGCGGTATGCTTTAAAGGCGTTTGTAGTGTCATTTAGGGGAATCGCAAAAGCGGTTTTAACCAAGAAATTGGCTATGCGATTTACCAACAGTTTAATCCGTGGGTAATCGACCACCCGGCCACCTTTTATAAAACGGCTACCAAAGGCACACTCATAGCCCTCGTCATTCAGGATCCTCCAATAGGCAACGGCATGTGTCGGAGAGTCCGAGGCATCGGCCATCATGATCACAACCGCGTCGCCTTGGCTATTATTCAAACCATGAATGATTGCCCGTCCGAATCCATGTAAACCCAGATTCTGCACAGGAGCAAGTGAGGGAATAGTAGTCTTTAAATCCTGAAGAACCTCCCACGTGCGATCCGTGCTTCCATCATCCACTACCACAATTTCGTGGGGAACACCGGTTTTGTTGAATGTATCATAAATGCTCTGAATAGTGCCGGGTAGCGACTCCTCCTCATTTCGAGCAGGTATGATAACAGAATAAAGTTTTAAGGTGCCTGGAGCGTGTAACATGTTAATTAAAGTGGAGCAGATAAATCAAGCCATGCAGGGTTTTGCTTGGCGTGACTTGCGATTTCCTCTAACACATCAAGCACTGTCGTCTGCGGTTGCCATCCCCAAATTCGGGCGGCCTTGGTGGAATCCAATACAATCCACGGAATGTCAAATGCACGCGGTGCCGGATCCGATGCCACAGGGTGCTCACCAAAACGCTGAGCACACCAATCACTTAATTGCTTTAACGAAAACGCGGAAGCTACGCCACCACTCACGTTGATCAACCGATCATTCACACAAATTTTAGGCCTGGAGAACTGCTTTTCTAGCAAAATAAACAAATCTTTTGGATGCAAACAATCACGCACCTGATAACCGTGCCCACCAAATCCAATGTAGCGGAGAGGCCGACGCGCAAGATAGCTATTTATCCAATAAGCAAAGATGCCTTGATCTGCCCGACCAAACTGTCCGGCACCAGCCAAAACGCCGCAACGGTTAATAAATACGGGGAAATCGAACGTCTCGCCATATTCGAGCGCGAGCGCTTCGCTAGCGAGTTTGGTTGAACCATAGAGCGAAATAGGAGCAGTGGTTGCAAAAGATTCGTTCATCCCTGCGGAAGTTAATCCCTTAACTTTAGACTGAGCCTCAAGACTTGGACGAAATGCACTATTCACAACATCGACCTCTAGCGATGCCAGTGGTCCAATACTATATACCCTGCTTGTGCTAAGCAAGGTAAAGCCTGCTCGATGACGCTTGCAATATTCCAGTAAGTTAATGGTTCCGAATAGATTATGCTCAATGAGCTGCCGAGAACTGGTTTTGCCATCGACGCCGGCAAGAACGCTAGGGTTTGCCGCAGCATCGATCACCCAATCAGCGACCGGTAACGCATCGATATCACTTGCGGCCCGTAGATCCGCATGGACGAGGCTCACGCTTAGACGTTTAAGCTCTGCGCGATTGGTTTCACTGCCAGGCCGTATAAAGTTGTCGAAGCCGGTAACTTGGTGCCCGGCATCGACAAAAGCACGAGCTAGGTTTGCACCAACAAAACCACATGCACCTGAAAGAAGAATTTTCATGATACGTTGCGCGTTTTCCAAGCCTCAACAATCTGACGAATAGTTTCTTCCAGTGACTGCGTTATATCCCAGGTCGGATAATGGGTGCGCATTTTACGAAGGTCGGAATAATAACATATGTGGTCACCGGCGCGGTTTTGATCTACATAAGTATAAATCTGCGGCCTACTGGAGAATTTCTCCACGTGTTTAAACGCCTCTAGAATTGAAGTGCTGTTAGCCTTACCACCACCTAAATTGTAAACCTCGCCGGAACGTGGTGTAGCAACGAAGGCCGCCATAAAGCGCGCAACATCCAGTGAATGAATATTATCACGGACCTGCTTACCTTTGTAACCAAATACCTTGTATTCGCGCCCCTCAAGATTGCATTTTACCAAGTAGGATAGGAAGCCATGGAGCTCAACCCCTGAATGATTGGGCCCCGTGAGACAACCACCTCGTAGCGCACAGGTAGGCATGTTAAAGTAGCGTCCGTATTCCTGAACCATCACATCGGCGGCTACTTTAGAGGCACCGAAAAGCGAATGCTTTGACTGGTCGATAGTGAAAGTCTCGGAAATGCCATGTTCGTAGGCGGAATCGGAGTAGTCCCAGCGGGTATCTAGTTCCTTAAGCGGGATGCGGTTCGGTGCGTCTCCATAAACTTTGTTCGTGCTCATATGCACAAAAGGGGACTCCGGGCAGGCCTGGCGTGCCGCTTCGAGCAAGTTGAGTGTGCCTACTGCGTTTGTGTCGAAGTCGTCGAACGGAATCGCAGCAGCGCGGTCGTGGGAAGGTTGGGCGGCGGTGTGTACAATGGCGGAAGGCTTAATCGACTTCACGAGAGCGAGCACCCCAGCACGATCACGAATATCGAGTTCGTGATGAACGAAACCAGGAATTGATGCAGCAAGGCGGCCTTGATTCCAACGAGTATCCCCTTGGGGGCCAAAGAAAACGGCGCGCTGATTATTGTCCACACCGTGAATAGTGTAGCCCAGTTCTTGCGAGAAGTAGGTGCAGACTTCCGAACCTATGAGGCCAGAAGAACCGGTTACGAGCAGAGTTTTTTTATTCATAAATAAGTTATAGTTTTTATACTGCTACATTGACTATCCAGAGCATAAGAAAAGAAATATTTAGTATGGCCTGCGCGACGAGCACTAGTTTAGTTGCACGTAGTGATTTGCCCTGTAAATAAGCAAGTGTTAATACTACGAGCACAGGCCAGATAGCCTGCCACCCATGAAGCAGCGGAACAGCCGGCTCACTAAATATGGCTATTACCATGATACCAGACGTCACTGCGAACAAACCTAATACTTTACGAAAAATATTTTTAAAGTCCAACAAAGCAGCTGGAGTAAAAATCATCAGACAAAGACCAAGTGGTGCTGCTAAATTTATAAAATAGGATCTGATTATATTTTCGCCATTAAATGGGTTTAAATTCAAAAAATTAGGAAATAATAAAGTTTGCGCATTATAAATTCTTACCCACAACTGTTTAAATAAGTTTCCATTAAGATTAAAATTTTGCTGGATAAGATCGGAAGGTATATTTAAGCATAAATGTGTCCAAATAGGCCATATTGCCATAATGACTGTTAAGGCAATAAAAAATGTGGCTGATTTGATTATTGGCTCTCTGTTAACCCTCATTGACACAAGTAAAACAAATGAAATAGAAATTATGAAAACCAATGTATATGGGTGCGACCAATAGGCAAGTCCGGTAAAAACTCCCGCTGTCCATAGAGGAAAATTCCTATATACTACAATTATGGCTGCAATTAATATAAAAAATGCAGCTAAATTTTTTGGCCAAGTAAAAAATGTGTGTTGTAGAGCATAAGGCGATAAAAGGAAAAATATCACACACACAATTGAGGCATTCTTAATTTCATTTAACTTCAACAATGAATATAGTGCAATAATCAAACTGGCGTTAAGGGCAATCCCGGTAAATAAGAATTCCCTAAAATGAGCATTATCGGTTAATTGCAATGTTTGCGGCCACTGTTGTCCAACATATTGAAATCTGGGTAGGGGTTCTGAATATTTAGGAGAATCACCTAATAACGTTCGGAACGGGACGGCTGCCAATGATAATAAAATGGGGCGGTTTGAAATTTCCTGCCCCGGCATTATAGGTCGCTCTTTATCAAAGGGGATTTGCCGCACCAAAAATTCAGTTACAACTGCCGGTATGGCATTGTCTGCGGGAAAGTCGTTGCAGAGGGCTTGAATTTTAACTGGTAATGTCCAAGTCTTGAAAACATATGGTCCATCAAAAAGCTCTTTGGGCTTTTGAGGTTGTATATAAGTTAAACTAGTCGCGATCACACTAGCGCATATCCAAAGCACTATGGGTTTGATAAAGTATTTAGGCCAGTCACTTACGAGTATCTTTCGATTTCTCCTAATAAAATAAACGGATGCTATGGTTACGGTTATTAAAGATATGTAGGCGCTTATAACCTTAGGCGCCGGACTAATTACGATTATAAGACCTATTAAAACCAGAATACCTATGCCAGCACCAACAGCAGCAGCACAACTGAATGAAGACCGAATCAATTTCGGATAAAATGACAAAATCGAAATACCCCAAATTGTTACAAGGAGTATCAATAAGGTCGTAGCTAAAATCGACAGTAGGACATGCATAAAATTCGGTTTTAAGAAACGATAGTAGTTACCATCACTTTAGCTCTATGAGAATAAGTGTGATTATGCAGAGCGCATTTTTGCATTGTTGAACCTATTGACGTTGATAAATCGGGAGATTTCTTAATTTTTCTTATCCATTCAACTGATTCGTCCGGTTCACATACTAACATTATTTCACCGGGATCTGCGAAATATTCCAGGACTTCAATTCCAGGGGTGTATACAATTTGAAGAGCACCCGCCATTGCGGCTTCAAATAAGCGAGGCCCCGGGGTAGAGGCTTTTACACCAAATCTTTGATTAGCCAAATTTAAATCTCTACCTAAATATATAACACATTTTGAGGTGCTATAATAATTAGAAATTTGACCCGGGCTGATAGTGATGTCTGCTGCGGTTTTGAATTTGCTTAGGTCCCAGCCAGGCCCAGCCAGTAATCCATTAAGATCAGGAGCTAGTGCTTCAATCTTTTGAAAAAATTCTACACGGCAAGGGAAAGGCGCTCCACAAAAGAACCAATCGTGGCTACTCTTGGTAGTTACAGGACGAAAATGGGCAATGGGACAGGCAGCCAACGGTAAATGAAACGTTGGCACAGAAGGTGGATAGTGGATTACAGACGCCCTGTCGGTTGTAAAGATATAGTCTGCAAAATCAACGACCCTTAGTGATGCGTCTAATTCATAAGGATCGTCATGCATCCAGAATGCGATTTTACCGCCATGAGATTTTGCATTATCACTAAACACTCTCAGATCATATTCCTCTAGCATTACCCCGCCCATCCAAATCACCAATGTGGGCTTTAACTGCCGAATTAGATGAAATGCATCATCCCAAGCACAATCATAAATATCCGAATCCGGATAGGCTTGCCTAAATCCATTAGCCGCGTGTGTTCTTAATTGCCAATTGGAATTTAAGAAATTCGGCGTGGTCCCTGCAATCAATATGCGATCTACAATAGAGCTCATGACAAAGTCGTTAGCCTGATTTTAATCGCTTTTTTAAAAGCCACACCAGCACGATAAATTCGTTTATGCCAAACTACATTTTTTGGTGGTGGAGAGGGCGTTGAAATAATTCTTTGGGTTATTCCCCAATTTCCATTGTTCAAAAATATCCCTAAATCGAATTTATCCATAGCCACGACCTTATCTACATTCAGTGGACGTCTAATTACAGTTGGGCGTAAATTTGCTAAAATATTCTTAAGCCACAACGTATATTCGACAGCGCCCGCGCATGGGTTTTTCGGCCGATTGCTTTTAATACGATCTAATAAACTTTTGTTAGCACAAAGGTTTATTAGTGTTTTTTTAATTTCATGTGGATCTGTTTTTTTAATTAAAATTCCATCTACACCATCGTTGATTCGCTCTTCAAGTGCACCTAGGGCGATCGACACGGGAACGAGTCCAAGCTCCCAAAGCTCAGAAAGAACCATGCAATAAGTTTCAGGCCAGTTTGATAAAATTAGACCCACTGAACAATTTTTAAGTGCCGCATGCGGATTACCGTGTGGATACGCTCCATGAATTGTTACGTTGTAACATGCCATGAGTTCTTTTTGTTCAGCTAGTGATAGATGAACTTGTCCAAAAATGTGAAAATGAACGGACGTATCACTCATTAATTGAAATAACTGAAGTCCAAGTTTTGCGCCCTTATTTTCAGAAAAATTACCAACCAGCGCGACATGGAATTTTTCAGAATCAAGTGCGGTTGTATCATTCGATACGACTGGCCGGTTCATAACTGGCGGATGCTGATGAAATTTATCTTTTAAATGGGGGAATAAATCCAATGCTATACTTTGGCTACTTTGTGATCCAGATATAATAACATTTATATCCGTCATAACTTCCCTGAAGAACCTACGTCTTCTAAATTGACTACCAGGAAGTAATCCTCTACGTTTGTAAGTGCAAGCATTACAAATGTCTTCGTTAGCAGTATTAATCCCACAATAGACTTTTTGATGATTTAACAGATTGAAACTATCACAAATAATGTAATAGTCATGAAGCACAAACAAGCTCCTGCATCCAAGAGATTTCTGTATTCTAACTAATGAAGGAGGAAATCCTATCAAGTGATTAAAGAATACAATATCCACTCCAAGCTTAAGTAGTAGCCGCTGGAAACAGACTTCAAGCTCCTGGTGTATCAAATGGGTATCATGAAAGGGAGATTGCAAATTTTGCACATCAACCTCTTCACCTTTGGGATTTGTAAGTCGATAAGTGCAGCCAAAATTTATCCTTGGATCATGCGACCAAACGTAGCATTCATAGTCATCTGCCAAACTGCGCCAAAGAATATCCTGATAAATTTCGCTGCCACCGAAACGTCCTTGCCCCACAGTATTATGACATACCATCAAAATGCAGGGCTTTGTTTTTATTTCAAAACCATTATCTAGTGGCAAAATTGAACGATTTATATTAATGATTTTATCAACTATAGTATTTATTCTATCTTCAAATAAGTGCTTAGCAATTGTTATAGATTGTGCGTTCGACGCAATTTCATTTCTTTTTTCAGGGTTTGTTAACAACCGGCTAATTGCATCTGCACAATCATCCAGACTCGAAAAAGGGATAAACGTCTTATTTTCCTCTAATAAATGACGAGTTACTGGCATTGCTGAAATGTCAACAAGTTGACAGGCACCGGCCACAGCGGCCTCAAATAATCTTGGTCCTGGACTTTGACTTGATAAGTTAATATCACCCGAAGTCGAAAACATCCTAGGTAATACCAATGTGACTGCAGATTGGTTAGCTAAGGCCGAAAAGTCCCGAATCGAAATCCCATTTGTGAAAGGCAAATCACCTTTTAGGTCGCGTATATAAGGATCCAATTGTGGATTGGATACTAAAATTAATTTCCAGCGTAGGTTAGGCTTTCTTTTTTTCAGCTCTAATATGAATTTTAATCTATTTGGCCATGCTGTCCCAGCGAAAAAAATATCATAGCGATGAGAAGCCGTGACTAAAGGAAAATGATTATTGGATAGACTACTTGCTAATGGTAGATATGTCGCTTTACTACCATAGGCGGCACATGAGGCCTTGTCATTTGTAAATACAAGATCAAAAGAGGAGGCAGTCCTTACATTTACACTAATTTCGTAAGGGTCCTCACAAAACCAAATTACTTTTACCGGGCATAAATCCATCAATCGATGAATAATTGGATTACAAGCACCTTGCCCATCAAAAACAAATAATACCTGTGGCCTCTTTTCTAACGCGATGTCGATGGCATCATGGTATTCTCCCCATAGAATCTCCGTGATTTGTTCATGCTTCGAAATCGAATCATAGGCAGCTCGAGCCAGATAATGATTGGGCGTTCTATAATTGCTTGATATAAATAAAATCCTCATAAAGTGCAAGAAATTGATATTAACTATTTTTTATTCAAAAAAACGTCGGACCGCCCGTAAAGGTGCTGTGACCTTCCAGCTCATGGATTTTTGAATTCGTGATATTTTATCACAGTAAATATCATTTTGCTTTTCTAGTTCGAAACAGCGCGAATTGCTTTCCGCAAGTTGTTTTTTATAATCCAGAACCGTTTCCTTGTAATTATTAATCTCGTCATTAAGTTCCAGAATCAACGCTGCCTTTATAGTGATCTCCTTTTGGAAGCTAAAAAGCATGTCCTGATTACTATTAATTCGTGTTCTTAATTCAGTAATTAATGCATCATTTGATGTTACGCTGCTTCTTAATTCAGTAATTAATGCATCATTTGATGTTACGCTGCTTCTTAATTCAGTAATCAAAGCATCACGTAATATCACGCTGCTTCTCAATTCATTCAATAATCTACCTTGCTGTAATAGTAGTTCTTCATTGTCATCGAATAAACTGATAGAGCCCATAATGCTGCCTATGTCAGCTAAACTCGACGGGTGGAGCAGGCGCGTTTTTTCGATAAGAACCGAATCGATTAGAACACTATTGAGAAGTTGCAGACCATAATGTTGTAGAATTCGATTTTTTGTAGATAAGGCTATACGTGCAAGGACGTAGGATGGAACAACGTCGGATTGCTCTGTGTAAATCTGAGACTCAGGGAAGATTTCGTGAAGATCTTTTATTTTACAATAATGCAGCAGAACTCTTGTCATTTCGCAATTTACTCTGCGACCATTTTCAAGGGTCTGTGCACTGGTGTTTTTATTATTTGATAATACTCTGTATCGAACCAACCGTTCTTGCAAAACATGTATCTTATAGGTCATGCATAATCTGACCCAATAATCAAAATCTGGAAGTTGGCGGTAGTAGGTATTGTAATGACCTAGATGTTCATAAACGCTTCTTCGCAACATTACACTAGGATGGCAAAGGCAATTCCCTTGATAAAAAAATCGTTTTAGCCAGGCAGTGCGTGTGCGGTTTTCCTGATCGAATATGCCTTGGTATGCGCGTAAAGTAGAGCCTTCTTCACTAGCAATTTCGTCCGATATTTTATTGTGCTCATCAATCAGTCGAACACGGGTGAAAACTGCAGCCATGTCCGGATGTTGATCCAAAAATGCGACCTGTAGTGTAAGTTTCTCCGGCTCCCAAAGATCGTCGGAGTGGTGAACGGCCACGTATTCCCCAGAAATCCATCCGTCACGCAGGGCGACGTTGATCACATTTCCGGTATTGTGCTCGCATCTAAATGAACGGATGCGAGGATCCTGGATCGCATTAATGATCTCCCAGGAATCGTCTGAGGAATGGTCGTCTCCAATAATCAGCTCAAAGTCAGAAAAAGTTTGGGCCAGGACGCTCTCGATCGCCGCCTTGATGTATGCGGCGTGATTAAACGAGGTGAGAATAACTGAGACTTTGGGCATTTGAGGCGTAAGATCTTATGCGGAGGCGCACGCCGCCTTGATGATCGAGGTGATGAAGAGAATGTCGGCGGGCTGAAGATCGGTGCCGGTCGGGAGAACGATGACGCGATCAGCCACGAGCTCGGTGCATGGAAGGTGTTGCGCGGCACAAGGCTGCTCGGTTCGATAGGGTTCCATCGCGTGACATCCCGGCCAGAAGTATTTACGAGCAATAATATTATTAGAATGAAGAACGGAGATCAGAGCGTCGCGCGAGACAGGGCACCGCGCGTTGTCGATTTCGATTACAATATATTGAAAATTGTTTTTTTCGGCGTGGTCGTAGTTGATAAGATTAAGGCCAGGGAGGCAGGCTAGTTCTTGCTGGTAGAGTGCGTGATGATTGCGATTTGTGGCTATTAGACTACCGATGGATTCAAGCGAAGTGAGGCCCATCGCGGCGCAGATTTCGGGCATTTTCGCGTTTGTTCCAAGACGGACGACTTTATCAAAGCCGATAAAACCGAAGTTGCGAATTAGCCGGAGTTGGGCGGCGAGTTCATCGGAGTCGGTGGTGATGGCGCCGCCTTCGAATGAGTTGAGAAATTTGGTGGCATGGAAACTGAAGACTTCACAGTCGCCGAAGGTTCCGATCATTCGGCCTTGTCGTGAGCAGCCAAACGCATGGGCGGCGTCATAAATGACCCGGAGCGAATGTTTGCGTGCAAGGACTTGCACGCTTTCTGTGTTGCAGGCCCGTCCCCAAAGGTGGACACCCATTATGGCAGTGGTGCGAGGCGTGATAAGCGCCTCGACGCTAAGGGGATCCAGGTTGTGGGTGACGGGATCAATGTCGGCGAAGACTGGTGTGATGCCCTGCAGCCGTAGCGAATGGGCGGAGGCGATGAAGGTATAGCTGGGGACAATCACTTCGCCTGTGAGATTAAGTGCGCGGATGGCGAGTTCGAGTCCGATGGTGGCGTTGTTTACGGCGATGGCATGTTTCGCCCCGACGTAATTCTGAATGCGTTCTTCGAATTCGCGGACGAGGGGGCCGTCGTTGGTAAGCCACTTGCGGTCGAGCATGTCATGCACCCGTTGAATAAATGACTCGCGATCCACCACATTGGGGCGACCAACATAATAGGTTCGAGTAGACATGGGATTTAGGCAGAAGCGGATTCAAGAAAGGCCTGTTCTTTCGCGAGGAGTCGGCGGCTGCGTTTGCATATGGCGGAGGCGGGGTTGCCTTGGACAATAACAAACTCAGGCATGCTTTTGTTGACGAGCGAGAGAGCGCCGACGGCGCAGCCCACTTCAAGAGTGACGCCGGGGAGAATCACGGAACCGGCGCCTACGATGACATGTTTTTTCAGCAGGACAGGGGAATTGGTGACGTTACGGTAGACCATGGGCACGGTTGGGTTGGTGAGACCTCGACCCAAGTAGTCATCGGAGCTGCTATACACGCTAACGTGACTGGAGAGGCCGGAAAAGTCATCTAATTCGATTAGGCTGGCTCCAGTAAGAAGACTATGGGCGGCAATATGCACATGGCTCCCGAGGCTTATGCGCGAGCCGGCGGACAAAACGCAAAAGTCATCGACGCGCACGCAGTTGCCCAAGGTAATATTATGCGGATTATAAAGGCGGGCGTAACGGCTTATTTTACAGTCTTTTCCAAAGGAAGCCAGCCCTAGTCCCGCGAGTTCGATTTCAGTGTAAAACGAGGGAGGCATAGATTAATTTAATGGCGCATGGCTTGTAACCACGTTCAGTTGGTTGGAGATATAGACCTTGGACCAAATTCTCCATTCGGGGCGGCGGGTAACATGAAAAACGACCGCATCGTCGATAACATCAAGAAACTCAGCGGTTTCGTCCCTGACTGCTGGTGAGGTGAGTTGGGCGCAAATGCTATAATTTCCTTCTTGGAGGGGAAGGCGGGTCGTGTAGGTAACGGTGGTGCGTTTACCAGCGTGCATTTCCAGCAAATCTTGCCCGGCGAGCGACGGGTAGGCGCCCAGGACCGAAATTTTCTTTTCGTCGCAAATATAGTAAACAGGGGCGACAATCAGGTCGGCGTGACCAATACAATGGAGACGAATTTTAACTTCCTGATCAAAAGCAACCGCTTGGATGGGTTTGTCATCAAGGTCTAGCAGCTCGACCTCAGTAAAGGTTGCCTTGGCGCTGCCATAGCGTGTGGTGCGGTATTTCTGAGCAAACGCGGGGGATTCTTTGAAGTGAATGACACCTGGAGTGATTACAGTGCTCGATAATGTCTTAGTGGTGAGCGGGGCATGGGCTTGGCTAGTTACTAGCAAGCCCATGTCGGGGTTGGATTCCTCTCGCATCCTCCTAACGTAAAGATCGGCGATTTCCGAAGCTGCGCCGTGGGAAAAGAGGCGGCCTTTTTCCAGATAAATGGCTCGTTTGCATAGACTTTTAACCGAGCCAATGTCGTGACTGACAAAAAGAATGGTGCAGCCCCGGTCTTGACTGCGTTTCAAGGCCGTCATGCATTTTGCCTGAAAGTTCATGTCGCCGACCGCAAGGGCTTCGTCAACAATTATAATTTCCGGATGGCTGAGTGCGTTCACAGCGAAAGCAAGCCTCATCGTCATGCCACTGGAATAGGTTTTGGTAGGTTGCTCTATAAAGCTGCCGATATCGGCGAAGGCGGCGATTTCGTCGAATCGTTCGTCGATTTCCGATCGTGATTTCCCAAGAAGCGCAGCCGTCAAGTATACGTTTTCCCGACCGGTAAAATCGGGGTTGAAGCTGCTTCCGAGCTCCAACATCGCAGCGACGCGCCCGTAGATTTTTACGGCACCTTCGGTAGGGGACAGGGTACCTGCTATAATCTGTAACAAAGTACTCTTGCCCGAGCCATTTCGACCAACGATGGCGACCGTCTCGCCTTTGCGCACCTCTATGCTGACGTCTCTTAATGCGTAGAAATCACTATAGTATTTTGAAGTGGCTTTGTGGTTGAGGCGATCGCGAACAAATTCAGGTTGAAGTGTAGCGGGGATAATGCCGCCGATGACATCCCAGAGCGGAGCTTTCAGACGCGCAGAAGGGTCCCGCCAGATTCGGTAGGCTTTGCTGACGTTTTGAACGGATATGGCGATGTCGTCTGACATTTTAACTACGAAGAGCACTAAGGTGCACGAAGTTTCGGTCGGATTTGTATTCGGATTTTTAGGTTTTATTAGTCTTCGTGAAACTTCGTGTGCTTTGTGGTTAAGCTTTTCCGAGGCGTTCTAGTTTGTAGGAGCCATTCAAGATATTCGTGGTCCATGCTTCGTTATCCAGATACCATTGTACGGTTTTCCGGAAACCAGACGTGTGATCTTGTTTTGGTGTCCAACCTAGTTCGGTTTTGATCTTGGTGGCATCAATCGCGTAACGGAGGTCGTGGCCGGGGCGGTCTTTTACGAAAGTAATTTGATCGGAGTAGGGTTTGCCGTCGGTGCGGGGGCGAAGCTCGTCAAGTAGGCCGCAGAGTAGGCGCACGAGGTCGATATTTTGGCGCTCGTTGTTGCCTCCAATGTTATAGGTCTGACCGATGCGGCCTTTAGCGATGACGGTGTGCAAGGCTTCGGCGTGATCGCCTACGTAGAGCCAGTCGCGGATGTTTTCGCCTTTGCCGTAAACAGGAATCGGGTCGCCGCGTAGAGCTTTGAGGATAACGACAGGGATGAGTTTTTCGGGAAACTGATAGGGCCCGTAATTATTTGAGCAGTTGGTAACCAATACGGGTAGACCGTACGTGTCGGCCCAAGCACGGGCGAGGTGGTCACTCGCGGCTTTGGATGCGGAATAGGGCGAGTGGGGATCGTAGGGGGTCTCTTCGGTGAAGAGGCCAGTGGCACCGAGAGTGCCGTAAACCTCATCGGTGGAAACGTGAAGGAAACGGAATCGGTCACGGGCGGCACCGTTTAATTTTTCATAGTGGGCCCGGGCGGCTTGAAGGAGCGTAAAGGTTCCCGTTATATTGGTCTGGATGAAGGCACCGGGACCGTCGATCGAGCGGTCCACATGACTCTCAGCGGCGAGGTGCATAACCCAGTCGGGTTGAAACTCGGTGAAAAGTTTCTGCATGACCGAGGAATCGCAGATATCAGCTTGGGCGAAACGGTAGGAGGGGTGCGTTTGAATATCCGCTAAAGAATGCTTGTTACCTGCATAGGTCAGCAAGTCCACATTTAACACTTCGTGGCTGTGTGAAGTGACCAAAAGACGAACTAAGTTGGAGCCGATGAAGCCGGCACCGCCGGTGACTAGAATTTTCATGAGAATTAGGTCGGAATTTTTTAACCGCGAAGGACGCGAAGTTACGCGAAGGTTCGGAAACTGGTTTGTTGGTATTGGGATTGGCTTCGCGAGGCTTAGCGTTCTTCGCGGTTAATCTCTTTGGTTTTTACTATGCGTTCCCATTCGAGGCGACCATGCGAACCAAAATTAACAAGCAATCCGAGTTCAAGGCCGGTGACTTTGAGGTAGTTGATGACTTGGGCTCGGTGTTCGTCCGTGAGGGTTTTGGCCGCTTTAAACTCAACGATTATTTTGTCGAAACACAGAAGGTCGGGTGTGTAAGTGTGTTTTAGTTGAATGTCTCGATGAAAAACAGGGAAATTGCGCTGTGGATCGAAGGGGATGCCGAGATGCGCGAGTTCAATCTCCATACAGTCCTGATAGACCGGTTCCACAAAGCCGTTACCTTTTTCGGTATGAACCGCCATGCAGGCGCCGATGATCTGGAAGACCTCGTTTTTGTATAGAATTGATTCGGACATTGGGACGGAATCGGAATTTTTTAAACGCGAAGTACGCGAAGGGGCGCGAAGTTCGGAAACTGGTTTATTGGAATTTGGATTGGCTTAGCGAGGCTTAGTGTCCTTCGCGGTTTATAATTTCTGCCAGTTACGGAGAGCGGTCTGAATTGCTTCACGAACCGGTGTCATGGTGATACCAGCAGCAGCAAGTTTGGCGGAGGTCATCACACAATTGCTCCGGGGGGTCTTGGCGGCCTTTTGCATGAACTCAGATTCGTCGGAGAAGAACTCATAGTCTTTTTTACACACGCCACTTTCTAGAATCAGATCGACCACCTCTCTTGTGGTCACGTAACCGGGGTTGGTGACGTTGTATATGCCGTAAGGGATATGTTTTTCCCAACAAGCAAAGGTGGACGCGACGAACTCTTGGAGCTGGGAGATGGAGTTTTCGGCCTCAAGCAGACGCTGATAACGCATCAGCTTGGTAAGATAATTACGCGGGCTTTCGCGATGATCGTAGGGGATGCGCAAGCGCCAGATGTACACATTAGAAATACCGGACAATATTTCTTCGCCAAGGGCCTTGGTGCCGGAATAGAAGGAACAATTATTTTGGCGGAAAGTGAAATTGGGAGCGTCTTCTTCGGTAAAACCGGTGCCATCGGGGCGTTTTCCAGTGTAAATGCAACCCGAGGAGACGTGGCCCCATGGGACGCCGGCAGCGGCGCAGGCTACGGCAATGCGTCCAGGGAGGACGGCGTTGCCGAAGAGACAATTCGTTTTATCAAGCTCGCAGGCATCCACATTGGGTTTGCCGGTATAGCCGGCGGCGTTGATCAGGAAGGTGACCTTATCGTGGCGCAGGGCGGCGGTCAGTGCCACAGGATCCGCATAATCAAGATCAGCGCGGGCAATAGATTTGAAGGATAGTCCCTTACTGGTGAGAAGGGCTTGATACGCCTGGCCGACGTAACCGGAGCCGCCGAGTAGATAAATCATGATGTTACTTTTTGGTTAATTACGAAAGCAATGTGCGCAGGTAAGCACCGTAATTGGACTTACCGAGTCGCTTGATTTGTGATTCGAGGCCAGCACGTTCCAGCCAACCTTGGCGGTATCCAATCTCTTCAAGACAGGCAATTTTGAGGCCTTGGCGGTTTTCGATCACGGAGACGAACTGCGCAGCCTCGATTAGGCTATCGTGAGTGCCGGTATCTAGCCAAGCGGTGCCGCGTCCGAGCAGTTCCACGTGTAAATCGCCACGCTCCAAGTAGAGACGGTTTAGATCGGTGATTTCTAATTCACCACGCGGACTGGGTTTAAGACTGCGTGCCAAGGCAACAACATCTTTGTCGTAAAAATAGAGCCCCGGCACGGCGTAGTTAGATTTAGGCTGGGCGGGCTTTTCTTCGAGAGATAATACGCGCCCATCAGAGGCAAACTCTACTACACCGTAGGCTTTGGCATCGGAAACGTGATAACCAAAGATGGTAGCGCCGGAGGTGCGGGCGGCGGCAGCGAGGACTGATTTGGCAAAATCATGTCCGTAAAAGAGATTATCACCGAGGACGAGGGCCGCTGGTTCGTCTTTGAGGAAGCCGACGTCTGAGGCGATGGTGAAGGCTTGAGCAAGACCGTCGGGGCTGGGTTGTTCGGCGTAAGTGAAGGTAACGCCGAATTGACTGCCATCGCCGAGCAGTCGGCGGAAAAGAGGTAAGTCGTTCGGAGTAGAAATGATGAGTATATCCCGGATACCGCCTAGCATGAGTACCGAGATCGGATAATAGATCATCGGTTTATCATATATCGGCATCAGTTGTTTGCTGATGGCTATGGTTAGTGGGTAAAGGCGGGTGCCAGAACCTCCGGCGAGTACAATGCCTTTTCGTTTACCTGAGGACTTAATTGCGGTCATAATTAATCGGGTATATCGTCTATAAATAGATTACATCACATCGGCGAAGGCCGGTTTTAGTTTTTTGAAGGTGATCAGGCCCAGGCCGAGCAGGAGCAGGCCGACGACGAAACTGTAAACTAGGCCGGTCCAGTGCAGGGGTTGGTGCCACAATAGCACGGCTCGTGCCTGTTCGATGACGTGGACCAAAGGATTGTATTTTAACCAGGTCCAGATCGCGGGCGGGATCATATTCGCGGAATAAAAAACCGCGCTGGCATACATTAAAACCATGCTGATCGGGCCGACCGCGTGTTGAATGTCGCGTAAAAACACGCCCAAGGAGGACAATAACAGGGCGACGCCCAGCGCGATCGGGATCAAGGGCAGGAAGGCCACCAAGAACCATAACGAATGCAGCGTGAAACCTTGGCCGATAGTGGCGACTCCGATAAGAACGAGAACTAAACTAATGCAAAATTGATAAAAAGCTGCGCCGAGGTTGGCGAGGGGAAGAATCTCCAAGGGGAAGACAACTTTCTTTACTAAATTAGGCTGGCTCACAATCGCGCCGGCCGAGCTGCCGATGACTTCGGCGATGGTTTGGAATATGGTAATACTTAAAAAGACAGCCAAGGCATAGTCCATCGTGCTTTGGTTTTCGATGCCGGAGTAGCGTCCTTTAAAGATGAGGCCGAATACTATGGTGTAGATCGCCATCATCATGAGCGGTTGGAGCACGCTCCAGACCATGCCCAGCGCGCTGCCGCGGTGACGTTGTTCGATCTGGCGTTTGGTGAATTGCCAGAGGAGGTAACGGTGCTGGGTAAATACTTTTAGCATCAGGGGTCAGGCGGTGGTGGCGAGCGACTTGACTAACGCAATCAAGGGCGCGGTTTTGGTCTGCCAGCGCTCCACTTTATTAAAGCGGGCGATTAAATGGGTGTTTCCCGTCGCACTGGCTTGGGCGGCGAGGGTCGTTTGGCGGCGGGCGAGTTCCTCCACCCGCGGGAGCACTCGGCTATTGAGGAAGAGGCGCACCAACACACCGAGGTCGGTTTGCAGTTCGTAGTGCTCTTTGCGGCTGTGAGAACTTAGCGTGGTTCGAATCGCACCTATGTCGGCCAGAAGTTTCAGCGTTTGCCCTGCCCCACTCCGACTCATGCCTCGTTTGGAAACGATGTCGTCGGCGTTGAGGGGGAGTTCGCTGATAAAAATCAGGCCGTAAACTTCGCCGACGGAGCGGGGAAATCCAAGGGTTACGGCAATCTCCATCCAGAAGGCGATGGTTTCGTCTTCAAGATTCTGCGTATTGGCAATAGGAGGCGCTTCCGTCACTTCCTGTTTTTACAGGAATTTCTGTAAATTCTGTCAACTCGTTTGTTTCCGGTCGTCCTATGCGGTGGACGGCTTCAGCAAATCCGTTACTTGATACGGAAATGCTTTTTTCGAGGATCACACGAACTTGGGTAATGGTTGCCATGCTCGTCCTGGCTGGGTGTGCCAAGGGCGGTGAACCGGCGGAACAAAAAATCGCGTCCGGGGCGGCGGTTAAAAACGTCTTGGAATTCTTTCCTCTGACGGTGGGTGGCCACGGCGTGCGGGTACAGCTCGCGGTCACGATGGACGAGATGCAGCACGGCCTGATGGGGCGGCGTGATCTTGGGCCGGACGACGCGATGATCTTCGTTTATCCGGCTCCGACGCGCATGAGTTTCTGGATGCGGAATACGCCCACCCCGCTCGATATTGGTTTCTTCACGGCGGATGGGAAACTGGGCGAGGTTTACCAGATGTATGCGTTTGATGAGACACCGGTGAAATCAACCGGTACCGATTACACGCTCGCCTTGGAGTTGAACCAAGGCTGGTTCGCGAAAAACGGGGTAAAGCCGGGAGCGCAGCTCGATCTCGGACAGTTGGCGGCGGCGTTGCGGGCGCGGGGCTTTAAACCGGAGCGGTATGGGGTGATCGCACCGTAACGTTTTTAACCGCTAATGCGTCGGCTCAATGAGCGTCGCTGGGAGGTGTGGTTTCGCAGAGCGAAACAAGGGGTGTCGATGGATCGGCCAATGGCCTCAGTTTAAAAGCCCAAATCTGTATTCTGTTTATTTACTGACAGCGGGGTGCGGCGACGCCGCCCTACATGGTTAACGCGCGGAACTTCGTCGCTTGAATCTTGATGCGGGTCGCGCGGGCGGGGACGCTGGCGGGCTATGAATCTCTTTGAGCTTAAGGTGGAGGTCGCTCCGGCGGCCGTGGACGCGATCGACGATGTGCTGCTGGAGCTGGGCGTGGAGGGCTGGAGTCTTTTGCAGGACGTCATTGTCGCCCGGGCTTGGATCGTGGGCATTTTCCCTTCCGCCGAAGAGGCACGCACCCATTGGAGCCAACTCATCGGACTGCTTCCGCCCGAGGCTGCCGCCGCCGAACCGGTGGAGCGGGCGCTGGGCGATCAGGATTGGCGCGATAGCTACAAGGCCCACTTCAAGGCCTGGCGCTGCGGACGGCTCCACTGGGTGCCGGTTTGGGAGCGCGCCACCCACGTGCTCGGCGAGGGCGAAAGCGCCATCTGGCTCGACCCCGGGCTGGCCTTCGGCACGGGCAACCACGAGACCACGCGGCTGTGCGTCGAGCGCCTGGTGGCGCGAGCGGAGTCGCACGGCACGAGCGGGCACGTGATCGACGCGGGCTGCGGCTCGGGCATCCTGGCGCTTTCGGCGGTGCGGCTGGGTTGGGGCGCGGTCGAGGGTTTTGACAACGACGCCGAGGCGGTGCGCGTGAGCGAGGAAAACGCCGCGCTTAACGACCTCGCGGGCGCGGTGCGGTTTTTCACCGGCGATCTGGTGAGCGGGCTGGGCGGCGGTAAACAGGCCGAGGTCGTGCTGGCCAACATCCAGGCCGACGTGCTCATGCGTTTCGTGCCCGAGCTCACCAGCGCGGTCGCTCCCGGCGGGTTGCTCGTGCTCAGCGGCATCCTCGCCCACGAAAACGAGCAGGTGCGCGCCGCGTTTGCCCCCGCCACGGCGGGCTGGCGGATGGAGCATCGTCCGATGGGCGAATGGAGCGATGTGGCGCTGACGCGGCCTTGAGCGGGGCGGAACGGCGGGGTGCGGCGACCCCGCCCTACACCTTACGTGCTCAGGCGGTGAGACCGAGGTCTTCGGCGAGGCCGAGGTGCAGGTTCATGCACTGTATCGCCGCGCCGGATGCACCTTTGCCGAGGTTGTCGAGGCGGGCCATCACCACCGCCTGCTCGGCATGGCCGAAGACGGCGAGATCGCAGCGGTTGGTGCCGTTGCAGGCCTGCACGTCAAAAAAACCGCCATCGAGCACGCCCTCGTCGCCAAAGGGCAGCACACGCACGAATTTCTCGCCGGCATAGGTCTCGGTCAGCGCGTGGTGCAGGGCTTGCGGACTGGGCGCGGCGGGCAAATCGGAGAGCGCGAGCGGCACCGTCACGGTCAGGCCTTGGTAAAAACCGGCGACTATGGGGTTGAAAATCGGGGCGCGTTCCAGACCGGTATGCACGCGCATTTCAGGCAGGTGCTTGTGCATGAGCGCGAGCGCGTAGGGGCGCGGGCTGCGGAGCTTGGCGGGCGGGTTTTGCTCGTAGTCGGCGATCATCTTTTTTCCGCCACCGCTATAGCCGGTGAGCGAAAAACAGGAGAGCGCGAAATCGGCCGGCACCAGTCCGCGCTGGACCAGCGGGCGAACCGCGAGGGCGAAGGCGGTGGCGTGGCAGCCGGGATTGGCGATGCGTTTGCTGCTGCGTATCGCTTCGCGGTAGCTCGCGCCAAGCTCGGGCACCCCGTAGGTCCAGCCTTCGGCGACGCGGTGCGCGGTGGAGGCGTCGATCACGCAAGTGCGGGGATTGGTGACGAGCGCGGCGGATTGTTTGGCGGCATCGTCGGGCAGGCAGAGAAACGCGATGTCGGCGGCGTTGAGGCAGGCGGCGCGGGCGGCGGTATCCTTGCGCAGGGCGAAGTCGATCTGGATAACCTCGATGTCGGCGCGCGCGGCGAGACGTTCAAAAATCTGCAGGCCGGTGGTGCCTTCCTGTCCATCAACAAAGACTTTGGTTTTCATGGCGGTAGGTAAACGGGGGTTTGGAGAGCCTCCAACGCCAGGGCGTTGGGTAAGGTGGTTAACTAAAGCGGCGCGCGATTACTCAAACGCGCCACGACGTCCACGAGAAGCCGGTGTTCGGCGGCGTGGAGGCGGGTGGCGAGGGTGTCCACGGTATCGTTATCCTCGATACGCACGGCGGCCTGGTCGATGATGCGGCCGGCGTCCACCTCGGGCGTGACGTGGTGGACGGTGCAGCCGGTGATTTTGACGCCGTGGCGAAAGGCCTGGCCGATGCCGTCGAGCCCGGGGAAACTGGGCAACAAGCTGGGGTGCAGGTTGATGACTTTGCCGGCGAAGGCGGCGAGGAACCCGGGCTTCACCACGCGCATGAACCCGGCCAGCACCACGAGGTCAGGCGCGCAGGCGGCGACGGCGGCGATGTAGCGTTGTTCGCCCTCGCCCTCGAGTTTGGTTTTGAAAGGCGAGGGATCGAGGTAGCGCGCTTCGATCCCGAAGCGCGGCCCGAGGGCCAGAATGCCGGCCTCGGCGCGATCGGCAAAAATGGCGACGATCCGGGCGCGGCCAAGTTGCCCGGCCTGCTGGGCGAGACAAAGGGCTTCGGCGTTGGAGCCGCGACCGGAACCGAGGATGACGACGCGCATGGGAACAGGGGTTGGAAACGACAAGGCGGGCGCGGCGGAGCGCTCAGAAGAACTTCTTCGCCTTTTCGAACCAGCCTTCGCTAGTCGGATGTTCGGCGTCGCCGCAGACGCGGGCGAATTCCTTGAGCAGCTTTTCCTGTTCCGAGGTGAGTTTTGTGGGCACCTCGACGTGCACGCGGACGAGCTGGTCGCCCTGCGCGCCGCGCTGGCGGAGCGAGGGCATGCCCTTGCCGCGCAGGCGGAAGGTGGTGCCGCTTTGGGTGCCGACCGGCACCTTGAGCGAGGCCTTGCCGGAAAGCGTGGGCACTTCGAGCGTTCCGCCGAGGCTGGCAAGGGTGAACTTGATGGGAATCTCGCAGAAGAGATCGTCGTCCTGGCGCTCGAAGAGCTCGTGCGCCTTCACATTGAGCACGATGTAGAGGTCGCCGCTCTGGCCGCCGGCGAGACCGGCCTCGCCGTTGCCGCTGGAGCGAAGGCGGGTACCGGTATCGACGCCGGGGGGGATGCGCACGTTGACTTTGGCGGTCTTGGCGACGCGACCCTCGCCGCGGCAGGCGGTGCAGGCTTTTTCGATCTTTTGACCGGCTCCGCCGCAGGTCGGGCAGGTCTGGGCAAAGGTGATGATGCCGCCGCTGCGACGGATCTGGCCGGCGCCGCGACAGGTGGGGCACACGACCTTCTTGGAGCCGGGCTCGGCCCCGGAACCCTCGCAGCGTTCGCAAGCGTGCAGACGACGGAAGGAGACTTCTTTTTCCACGCCCTTGGCCGCCTCTTCGAGCGAGATTTCCAAGTCGTAGCGCAGGTCGGAGCCATCGCGTTCGGAGCCGCCGCCACCGCCGCCGCCGAACATTTGGTCGAATATGCCGCCTCCGCCACCCCCGCCACCTCCGCCCTGCTGGCCGAAGACCTCGCGGAAGATGTCGAAGGGATCATGGAAGCCCCCGGCCCCGCCGCCCGCGCCGCCGGGTCCGCGCGGACCGGCCCCGCCTTGCTGGGTGAAGGCGCGGTGGCCGTATTGATCATAGGCGGCGCGCTTCTGCGGATCCTTGAGGACTTCGTAGGCCTCGGAGACTTTTTTGAACATCTCCTCGGCCTCTTTGTTGCCGGGATTTTTGTCGGGGTGGAATTGGACGGCCTTCTTGCGATAGGCCTTCTTGAGTTCCTCCTCCGTGACGCCTTTTTCAACGCCTAGCAGGGTGTAGTAGTTTTCTTCGGCCATGAGCGGGAAGCGGTCGGTTGGCGGTTGCGATTATATGGGAAAACGCGGGTCGAAGCGGCGTGATTAAACAACCACGCCGACGGACGGGTCGGCGGGTTTTTCCGGAGCGCCGGTGGAAACGATCACGCTGGCGGCGCGCACGAGACGGCTGTTGAGCGTGTAGCCGATGCGCACGACGCCGCAGACGCGGTCGGCGGCGATTTCGGGGTGGGGCTGCTGCGAAATCGCTTCGTGGAGATTCGGGTCGAAGGGCTGGCCGAGCGGGGAAACTTCCGCGAGGCCGTGGCCGGCGAGGGCGGACTTGAGCTGCTGGCCGACCATTTCGACGCCGCCGACGAGGGTTTTGAGGTCGGCGTTGGGCGCTTTGGCGGCCTGGAGGCCGAGGCTGAGATTATCGAGGACGGGAATGAGGTCTTCGAGGATGCGGGTGGCGGAGCGGTGGGCGGCGTCCTCGCGGTCGCGCACGGCGCGTTTGCGGTAGTTTTCCAGGTCGGCGACGGAGCGGAGGTAGCGGTCGTAGTTGTCGGCCGCCTCTTTTTTGGCGGTGGCGAGCAAGGCCTCATACTCGGCGGCCGTCACGGAGGATACACCGGGCTCGACCGGCGGCGGCGTAGTCGCGGCGGCGGGCTCGGTTTCAGGCGTGGAAGGAGTCGGGTTAACGTGGGCAGGTTCGGTCTGGCTCATGGAAAAAGACTTGAGTGAAAAACAAGAACCGCAGCGGCGCAAGCCCTGCGCCCGCGCTGCGGCCAACGCGCGGAAGCGGGGTGGGCAACGCTGCTCAACGCGCAACGGACCGGCCCGCCGTGCGCGAGGCGTCCAACAGGGCGGTGACCACCGGCCGCAGGTGATCGAGGTCGGCGAAGTCGCCGGTCCAGTCCACCCGCACCCGCGTCTCGCGCCCGCTGGCGGCGTCGCGCACCACGAGGGTTTCCACCCGCAGGTGAAGGTGTCTGATGCGTACGCGAGAGGCGGTGCCGACGGCTCCGCCGCGTTCGTAGGGCAGGCCGGCGGCGGAGCAGACCGCGAGCAGGGGCCAGCGTCCGGCGGCATCCGGCAGGAGCCGGGCCTCGGTGACGTTGAGCTCCAGTTTTTCGATTTCGATGCGGGTGCTGGGCGCGGCGTCCAAGGCGGCACTCCAGTTTGGAGCGACGGCGCGGGCGGCTCCGCCTCGGGCGAGAACCGGCGCGGTGGCGCTCTCGCCGGCCCGCAGGGTCCAAGCGGTGACGGTGGCGGTGCCGCTAAAGGGGTCGCCCATCAGGCCCTGGACTTGGAGCTGTGCCCCGGTGGTGGCGGCGAAGCGTTCTTGGGCGACCAAGGGCAGGAGCAGCATCCAGCCCAGCGCGAGGACGGCGCCGGAAAACATCAGCCCGGCGGTCAGCCAAGCCAGGACGCCGCCACGCTGGCGGCGAGAGGCCTGCTGCCGGCAGGAGTTAATCGACCTGGCCGGTGAAGTTTTCGGTGACAAGAACGAGGGAGGCGGCGGCCGCCTTGAAGGTAAACTCACCAGCATAGGGTAGAAGGGCGTTTTCGCCGCGGGCCAGGCCGCCGGACGGTTTGGCAGTCTTGCCGACCAGATCGAGTTCGCCGGTGATCACACTGAGGATGCGGGGCTGTTCGCCAGCGGCGAAATGCACGGTCTCGCCGGCGTCCAACACGATGCGTCGGATGCGAAACTCGGCGCACTCGGCGAGCACGCCGCCGGTGGGTGCGGCGCGGACGGGCACGGGTTCAAAGTCGTCCCACTTGATCGAGGCGAGCGATTCCTTGACGTGAAGCTGGCGGGGTTTGCCGTCGAGCCCGACCCGGCCCCAATCGTAAACGCGGTAGGTGGTGTCGGAGTTTTGCTGGATTTCGAGGATCAGGTTGCCCGCGTCGATCGCGTGGATCTGGCCGCTGCGCACCAGGATGCTGTCGCCCTCGGCCACGTTGAAGCGGTGCACGAGGGGCTCGAGGGCGTTTTCGCGGAGGGCGTTTTCAAACTGTTCGCGGGTAACGCCTTTTTTGAGGCCGACGAGCAGGCCTGCGCCGGGGTGGGTGTCGGCGATGAACCACATCTCGGTTTTGGGCTCACCCTTGAGCTGGGGCGCGATGGCGGCCGGAGGGTGGACCTGGAGGCTCAGGCGTTCGTGGCAATCGAGCCATTTGACCAAAATGGGGAAGGCCCGGGTTTTCGGCCAACCGGGTCCCATCACTTCGGTCGGGCGGGCCTTGATGACTTCGCGCAGGGTTTGGCCGGCGTATTTGCCGCCCTTGATGACCGACTGGGCTTCGGGGCGATCCACGATTTCCCAGGCCTCGCCGATGGGTTTGGTGCCGGGCAAAGTCCGGCCCAAGGCCCCCGCCATCGCCTGGCCGCCCCAGACGCGCTCTTGATAGAGCGGTTCAAACTGAAGGAGTCCGTTCATAATAAAAATACGTGAAACGCCGTGGAATTGGTATGAAGGGCATTATTGCCTTTGACCGGATGGCGCATTGGTTGACATGTAAAAACCGAGCCTAAAGCCCGTCCCCACGCCACATGTCGAAAGCCGCGAGTTCAAACCCAAACAACGGGCCCTCTTTCCAAGCCCCGCGCCATCGGCCGCGCTGGGTAACGGCAAGCATTTGCGCGGTGGTGGCGGTTTTACTGGGAGTGGCGTTTATCGATTACCGGCCGGAGCAAGTGCCGCTGATCACCACCAATCCCACCGACCACAATGCGGTCGGGTTGTTCGGCGCCTATGTTACGTTTTACCTGCTCTACTGGTTCGGTGTCGGGGCGTGGCTCGTGCCCGCTTTCCTCGGCTGGATGACCTACGTGGCCCTGCGCAACGTGCGCCAACTGGTGGCGACCCGTGGCGTGGCGGTTCTTCTCTGCCTGCTGGCCGGAGCGGGCTTGGCGGACATGGTGGGTGGCTTCACCGGCAATTATTTTCCCAAGGATTTGGGCGGCTCGGTCGGACACTGGATTTACAACGGTTTCCTCGCCGAACTCATGGGCGGCTTCGGATCGGCCTTGCTGCTCGGTATCATTTATATCCTCAGCCTTATCTTCATACTGACCACGGATATAGGAGCGGAATTCGACCGGCTTTTCCACGCCTTTCAAGAATGGCGCGTCCGGCAAAAAGAACTCAAAGCGCACCAAGCCGAAATGCTCGCCGAAGCCCGCGCCGCCGCCGAAAAACGCAAGGTGGACGCAGGCAAAACCATCGCCATCGCGCCCGCGCCCCCGACCAATAAAAAACTCGAAATCACGCGCGATCCGTTCCGCCCGCCCTCCCGCTCGCCCTTTGCCAAACCCGCCGAGTCCGCCGCCGCCGCAGAGACGCCCACCAACACCCCGCAGTCACCCGCAGGGAACGCTCCCGGCGAACTGATAACCGCTCCCGCCACCAGCGATTCGCGCATCATCCGCAGCACCGCCACGCCCCCCTCCAACGCCGGAAACCCGCACGTTGCCATCGTCAAACCCGAGGAGACCAAAAAAGCCCGCGCCTCCGCCGTACCCGCTTCCGAGACGGATTACCAGTTCCCCCCGCTCACCTTGCTCAAGGAACAGGTGCAGCCCGCCTCGGCCGACACCGATACCGAGCATCTGCGCAACCTCGATGACCTCATCCGCATCCTCGGCGAATTCGGCGTGACCGTGACTCCGGGCGAGATCCACGTCGGCCCCGTCATCACCTGCTACGAAGTCGTGCCCGCCCCCGGCGTGCGGGTGGAAAAAATCGCCAACCTCGACAAAAACATCGCCCTCGGCATGCGCGCCCAGTCGGTGCGCATCCTCGCCCCCATTCCGGGCAAAGCCGCCGTCGGCATCGAAATCCCCAACCGCACCCCCACTCCGGTCGGCATGCGCGAGATCCTCGAATCCGAGGACTGGGTCTCGGCCAAAGCAGAAATCCCCATCGCGCTGGGCAAAGACGTTTCCGGCAAACCCCTCATCTCCGATCTGGCCAAGATGCCCCACCTCCTGATCGCCGGCGCCACCGGCTCGGGCAAATCGGTGTGTATCAACTCCATCATCGCCTCCATCGTTTACCGCAAGAGCCCCAAGGATTTGCGCCTGATCATGGTGGACCCCAAAGTAGTCGAGCTGAAGGTGTTCAACACCTTGCCGCACATGCTCATCCCGGTCGTCACCGAACCCAAAAAAGTGCCCTCCGCGCTCAAGTGGCTGCTCGGCGAGATGGAGCAACGTTACCAGATTTTCGCCAAGGTCGGGGTGCGCAACATCGTGGGTTTTAACACCCGCAAGAAAAACGCAGCCGGTTCGTCCGCCGATGCTTCCGAGACTCCCGCCCAGGGCGGCCTAAGCGGCATCGATCCCGCCGCCACGCCCGACGACGGCCTCACCATCCCGGAACGCCTGCCCTACATCGTCGCCATCATCGACGAGCTGGCCGACCTCATGATGGTCGCCCCGGCCGAGATCGAAACCAGCATCGCCCGCCTCGCCCAGCTGGCCCGCGCCGCCGGCATCCACCTCATCATCGCCACCCAGCGCCCCTCGGTGAACGTCATCACCGGCGTGATCAAAGCCAACCTGCCCTCGCGTATCGCCTTCCAGGTCGCCTCGCAGGTGGACTCCCGCACCATTCTCGATGGCAAAGGCGCCGACACCCTCATCGGCCGCGGTGACATGCTGTTTTCGCCCCCCGGCACCTCGCGCCTGGTGCGTGCCCAGGGCGCGTTTGTCTCGGACGAGGAAGTGGCCGAGTTCGTCGAATTCCTGAAGCGCAACGGTCCGCCCAAATACGCGGAAAACGTGCAAAACCAGATCGAGGACGACGCCGCCGCCAACTCCGACAACGACGAGGAAGTGGAGGACGACGGCGACGTGGAGGACGACGAAAAGCTCTACAAAAAAGCCATGGGCGTGCTCCGCGCCACCAAACGCGCCAGCACCAGCACGCTTCAGCGCCGCCTGCGCATCGGTTACAACCGCGCCGCCCGCATTGTGGACCTCATGGAAGAACGCGGCATCGTGGGCCCGGAAAACGGTTCCAGCCCGCGAGAAATCCTCGTCGATCTGGACAAGCTGTAAGCGAGTTTGGCGGCCCCGCCCTGCATGGACACAAAGTGTTTAAAATGCCCGCAGGCAGGACAAATGCGTTATTTGCCAAGCAGTTTGTTGAGCGCGCCCTTGGCGGCTTCTTTGGCGCTCTTGGCCCCATCGGCTCCTCCGTCCAGCAAAGCGCCGCCCACTTGTTTGGCGGCTTCTGCGGCGGCGACCCCGAGCTGGGCCAGCACGCGTTTCAAAACCTGCGCCGCGACTTGATCGACTGTGATGCCGCCCTCGGCCACGCCGAGGTCGGTGATGGTGAGCGGAGGCAAGGGAACGGTGATTGGCTTGCCGGCGATAACCAGCGACATCTTGGCATTCTGGATACGGAAGGATTTGATGGCGAATTTCAGCGGCTCGCCCGGTTTGGCCTCGGGGCTAGAAGCTGGCGCAGCGGCGGCGGAGCCGGAGCGGGTGTTGGCCTCGATCTGCTTGAGCAGGGCGTCGATGTTGCTCCCGCCCAGCAGGCGTTTCTCAAAGACGATTTCCGGCCCGTCCACAAACACCTCGTTGATCAGGATATGGCTGCCCAGCAACGAAGCGGGCTGGATGCTCGCCCGCGCCTCTCCGAGGTAGATCGCCTTGTCGCCGGACCAGCCGGCGGGATTGCCCACCAATAGTCCCTTCAAGGTGCCGCCGCCGGTCAGGGGCGAAAGACTGGCCGAGGCCAGCTCGACCTTGGTCCCGGTGATGCGCGGCCCGACCACGTTGACCGCCTTGGTAACGATGGGCCCAAGGAAAAAGCCGACTGCAACCAGCGCCAGCACGCCCAGGACCACCAGCACCGCCAGAATGGTAAAAAGTTTTTTCATCGGTCGGACGAAAATAGTTTCGCCCGACAGCGCAACGCCGCTTTTGCACGCCCGCCCTTTGCACGCCCCCGACCTCCATCACGCCACCACCGCCCCGTAACCTCCAACGCAAAGTAACCTATTGGGTTACTTTGCGTTGGAGGTTACGGACGTAAAAAACGTCGGGGACGCGGGAGATTCGCGTCTGAGATTCGCGTCTATTTGCGGTGTGGCGCGATGCGGCGGCGAATCCGGGCGTTTAGCCTCGCGTCCCCTGCCCTGCCCTCGCTTTCACATCGTCCCATGAACGGACTCGACGGCGAATGGCATATTCTGGGCGTGGACTACGCCGGCGAACCGCTGCCCGGCCGGACCGGACGCCTGCAAATCATCGCACCCCGCTTCGCCATCCAGATCGGCGGCACGCCGCGCGAGGTGGGCGGCGTGGAGTTCGTTTCCTCCGCCGAACCGGCCAGCCTGGACCTGATCTGGCGCGACCACGGCGGCGGCGAGGTCCGTCGCATCCGCGCCATCGTGCGCCGACGCGGCACGTTGATGCAGTTCTGCTATTACCCCGAAGGCGGCACCTCCCGCCCGACCACCTTCGACACCCTGCCCACCGCGACCACCCCGCCGGCGATCTTGGTGCGCTGCAAGCTGGAGCTTGAGTGAGTCCGCAGGAGCCGAGGGTGTTTTTCAACGATCCAATCGGCGTTGCTCAAGGAGTGAGCAGTTGAGCGAGGAGACGGAGGCGGAGGCCGTGCTGCCGGTAGGTTAGGAAGTCTCGATCCAGGGTCACAAAATCCAGGCTGCCCGCGATGGCGAAGGCGGCGAGGTAGGCGTCCATCCAAACCTTGGGCGAGGCGGTGTCGCGGGCGGCGAATTGGTGCCAAAGCGCGACGGTACCGGACGGCTCCTCGTCCAAGATGACAATGCCGGGACGGGCGCACAGTCGCTCAAAGGCGACCCGCGCCGCACGGTTCGTGACCATTTCGGGTTGGTAAGCTCGAAAGACCTGAGGGGTGGAAATGAGGCGCAGGAAACTCTGCTGAGTGGCGCGGCAAAAAACCGCTGGCACGCCGGGTGTCGCCCGCTCCAACTCATCCAGAGCCAAGAGGTGATGCGGATGCAGCGGAAATGCCGCCGCGACCCAGACCGACGAATCAACGAGAAATCCCGGCACGTTGCAGATCCTCCTCGAGCTGCGATTCCTGTTCCAGGGCCAGCAATTCTTCGATGGTCATTTTGCTGGCTGGGGCATCAGCGCCGCATCGAAATACAGGGAAACCGCGTTGATTGATTTCCAGCCCGGCAGGCAACGGAGCGCTGATGGCCGACGCCAGCGCGGGTGGCGCGGCCAAACCTTTGACGAGCAGGTCGGCAACGAAGTGCTTGAGTGGCTTCCGCTCCTGCACAGCGCGGATCTTGATCCGCTGCACCAAGTCATCGGGTAAGTCCAAGGTGGTTTTCACAAAACCAGCAAGCCAGCAAACCAGCTTTCCGTCAAGCTGGCTGTTGATAATGAACCCCATAAAAAAGCCGCGCCCCGGATGGAGGCGCGGCTTTGAAGCGAAAGCTGATTGCTTAGACCTGGGCTTGCGGGCGATTGGCCTCGGGCCAGTCGATGTGGAAGAACTTGCCGCGGGGCTGGTCCACGCGCTCGTAGGTGTGGGCGCCGAAGTAGTCGCGCTGGGCTTGGAGCAAGTTGGCCGGGAGGCGGGGGGAGCGGTAGGCGTCGTAGTAGCTGAGGGCGGAGGCGAAGGTGGGCACGCTGATGCCGTTTTCCACCGCGAGGCTCACCACCTTGCGCCAGTTGGCCTGGGCCTTCTGGATGGTCTTGTTGAAATACTCGTCGAGCAGGAGGTTCGCGAGCTTGGGGTTGCGGGCGTAGGCCTCGGTGATCTTTTGCAGGAAGGCGGCGCGGATGATGCAGCCACCGCGGAAGATCTGGGCGATCTGGCCGAAGTTGAGCTTCCAACCGTATTCGCCCTGAGCGGTGCGCATGAGCTGGAAGCCCTGGGCGTAGGAACAAATCTTGGAGCAGTAGAGGGCGTCGTGGATGGCTTCGACGAGGGCCTTTTTCTTGGACGGGGAGACCTTGGCGATCTTGGGTCCCTTGAGGACCTTGGAGGCGGCGACGCGCTCTTCCTTGATGGCGGAGATGCAGCGGGCGAAGACGGACTCGGCGATGGTCGGGGCAGGCACGCCCATGTCGAGGGCGTTGACCGAGGTCCATTTGCCGGTGCCCTTTTGGCCGGCGGTGTCGAGGACGACGTCCACGAAGGGCTTCTTGGTGACGGGATCCTTCTGCTTGAGAATGTCGGCGGTGATTTCGACCAGGAAGCTGTCGAGCGCGCCCTTGTTCCAGGCGGAGAAAATATCGCCCATCTCGGCGGGCTTGAGGCCGAGCAGACCCTGCATGAGCGAGTAGGCCTCACAGATCATCTGCATGTCGCCGTACTCGATGCCGTTGTGGACCATCTTCACGTAGTGGCCGGCGCCGTTTTCACCGATGTACACGGTGCAGGGCACGCCGCCCTTGACGGGCTTGCCGGGCTTGGCGCCCATGAGGGGCTTGCCGGTCTTTTTGTCCACCTTGGCGGCGATGGCCTTCCAGATGGGTTCGAGCTCCTTGAAGGCGGCTTTGTCGCCGCCGGGCATGAGGGACGGGCCGAAACGCGCGCCCTCTTCACCGCCGGACACGCCGGAACCGATGAAGCGGAAACCTTTTTCCTTAAGGGCTTTTTCGCGGCGGATGGTGTCGGTCCAGAGCGCGTTGCCACCGTCGATGATGATGTCGTTGGGAGCGAGGAGAGGCAGGAGGCCGTCGATCACGGCGTCGGTGGCTTTGCCGGCCTGGACGAGGATGACGATCTTGCGGGGGAGGGCGATGGACTGGACGAACTCCTCCAGGGTTTTGGCCCCGACGAGGCCGCCGGGAGTGGAGGGATTTTCGGCGACGAACTTTTCGGTCTTCTCGACCGTGCGGTTGTACACCGAGATTTGGAAGCCGTGGTCGGCGATGTTGAGGGCGAGGTTTTGACCCATCACGGCGAGGCCGATGAGTCCGATGTCGGAGTGCGTCTTGGGCATGGTGGTAAAGTAGAGACGCAAGCGCTAGGCGGCGGCGCGCCGGTGGCCAACTCTATTTGCCGAAAACGTGCTCATAGGGACCGTAAAGAAAACTCATGGAGCGGTTTTGTGCGGGGTTTTTAGGAAATCGATGCCGTGCCTTTGGCCTTTCGCCGAACGCACCCCTTCGCCAAGGTGAACGTCCGATGCTCGAAGAACGCGAATCGCCCACCGCCCCGCGCCAGCAGCAGAAAAAGCCCTCCTTTCCGGTCGGTGAAGCGCTGCACGCCTACCTGCTGCGCACCCGGCGCGAGCGCGAACTTCCGGTGACTTACGAGCGCTTGCGGCGTTTCGCCGACAGTGTGCCGCTCACCGATAGGCGAGGCCGCCCCTCCCTTTGGGAAAGCGTTTTCTATGACCGGCTGGACATGCAGGCCCTGCACGAAGACCTGAAACGGGTTTACGCCATTCTGCGCGTTGATGGCGACCTCTCGGTGATGCAGCATCTCTATGTGGACCGCATCGATTTCTGCGCCTTTGGAAACTCGGCTCCGTTTCGCGTGCGCGTGGTCAACGCTTACAACGACAATCCCGACCATTTTTACGTGAAACGCTGCGACGCGTCCCGGGTTTATGGTCTGGAACTGGAACATCTGCTGTCGCCGAATCGCCTCAACTACCTGACCTACGGCGGCACGCTGGTGGAGGAGCACATCGCCGGTATTCCGGGCAACGAGTTCATCGAGCGCTGGCTCGAAAGCCCGGAGATCCGCCCAATCCGCCTGGCCAAGGAATTGGTCAAATTCAACGAACGCTGTTTCGTGCGCCTGCTCGGCGACATGCGCGCCTACAACTTCGTGGTGGTGGTGACGCCCGACTTCGAGGGTGCGCAAATCCGGGTACGCGCGATGGATTTTGACCAGCAAAGCTACGAGGGCCGCCTCAACCTTTACCGTCCGCAGTTCTTCAAGGACAACGCCCCGCTGGCACTGTTTTGCGCCAAGCATCTGCGGATCGAAACCGCGCGCCAATACCAGCGCGAGGAGCAGGTCCTCATGCTCCAACGCGCGACCATCATCGAGGATCGCCTCGCTCTCTTGCTCAACGCCATGTCGGCCGAAACGCTGGCACCCGTCGCCAACGTGCATGAGCTGCGCCATGCCCTGGCCGAACACTACCGGCGCAAAGAATACCTCGCCTGCGAATCCATGGGGGCTCTCGTTCACGAAAATATCCTTAGCATTCGCCTTGCGGTTGGAAACTCCAGCCACGCCCGGGCTCCACTCGGGCATTAGGCCAGAGTTGGTTCCCATCCCTGGCTAAAGGCGGTCTCTGTGCTCTTTTTCGCGTGAAGCGTCACTCGTAGCGCGCCGCTCGACCGAGATAATCCAGGGTCAGCATTTCTTTCCACACACGATAACGACCCTCGTGGCTGATCCGGCCGTATTCCTCGTGCAAGGACGCGGGCAAGAGAAACCCCAGGTCGGTATTGAGTCGTTCCAGCTCGCTTTGTTGCGCGTTCAAATCCGCCAGCGGCACCGTTGCCCAAGGGGTAAACGTCTCGCGGGTAGCCAGCACACGGGCGCGGTGCCGGGCCCAGAGGGTCTTGAATCCACGAGTCCGGGGCCGACGCTCGACGCGCCAGTTTTCCGGGTAAAATCCGGCAAAGGGGAGGTGGTGATTGTCGGTCACCAAACGCAGGCCTGACGCCGTGCAGGTCGAAAAATGCAAACAGGACAAAATCCCCGCGCCCGGCTGAAGCAAAAAAGTGACCTGCAAACGCGTGCGCTGATCCGCATCATGATAAATCGAAACCCGCACATAAATCCCGGGCGCGACCTCGGAACGCAAGGCCTGCACTTGTTTAAAACCGGCTGCGCGCAAGTGATCCCGCAAAGTCAGGAACCGACGCTGCACCGGCCATTCATCCCCGGCGGTATTTTCGACAAAGCGTGGAAACAGCGGCAAAGGACTCACGCTCATCGCATGAATGGCCATCCACCGATAAACCCCGTCGAGTAAAATCCAGAGAACCAAAAACACGACAAACAGAGCCGCGTAAGGGCGTCCGCCATCCCAGCCAAAATGCTGCGAAAGTATGGCCAGACTTCCCGCCATAACCAAAGCGCGCAGCCATCGGTTAAAAATCGCCAGCCAGGGAGCAGCAAAGTGTTGATTGAGTTTCAGCAGCAGCAACGAAAGCAGCATGGCTGGGACTAAAATAAAGACGGGCTGCATGACGGTGAGTTTAGAAAAAAATGCCGGACCAAAACCGATGTTTTGGCCCGGCCAGGTAAGATTACTTTGATCTTAAAATCTTCGGTAAAATACAGGTTAGTTAATGCGCACGGGCATCACGACGCAGAGAAAATTGGCATCGGTTTTTAGCACGCCGGGGCTGACTTCGTCCTTAATTTCAAAGTAAATCTCGTCCTTTGTCAGGGCGCGCAAGGGATCGATGATAAACTGAGGATTAAAGGCGACCTGAAGATCCGGACCGCTGTAAGCGATCGCCATCGTCTCATGCGCCTCGCCGAAATCCGGGCTGCTGGCGATGACCTCCAAGTGATTGCTGGTGAGCTTGAGCTTAACCGAGTTGCTCTTATCCGAACAAACCAGAGCGGCACGGTGAACGCACTCGACGAATAATTCGCGCTCAAGCTTGATCCGTTGATGAGTCTCTTTCGGTATAACTTGTTGGTAATTAGGATAGTTACCCTCAACCACTTTGCTGTAGAGATAAATGGCGTCCACTAAACCTGACTCGGGGTTGTCGGCGTTGATTTGAAAAGCCGCCCGACGATCGTTGAAGGAAACTTTGAGCTTCTCGCCCTTATCCAACATGCGAAGCAGTTCGTTTACCGTTTTAGCGGGAAGAATGATAGAACCGGCTTTTTCTGCCGGAACTTCCAATTCCTTGCTAACCAAGGCGAGCCGGCGTCCGTCGGTGGCGACCAAGGAGAGTTTTCCGTCGCGGAAATTGAAGTAAACCCCGTTCAAAATGTAGCGGGTTTCATCGGTGGATTGGGCGTAAGAAACGCTTTTCAACATTCCGATAAGTTCAGCTTGCTCCAAAGTGAAAGTCTTGTCGTCGCCGAAGTCAGGAAGGGGCGGAAACTCTTCTTTGCCAATGCCCATGATCCGGAAGATGGAACCACCGGAGGAAAGTTTAACCTGATGATTAGGCGCGGCATCAAAGGAAACATCGATCTGCGGCAGTTCGCGCACGATGCCGGCCAAGCGTTTAACCGGGAGCGTTACCGAGCCGGTCTCTTTGACTTCGGCTTTGATTTTGGCACGGATACCAAGATCTAAATTTGTCGTGGTCAGCGTAATGCAGTCTTTTTCAGCTTCGATCAGCACATTGCTGAGGATAGGCATCGTGGCTTTGGAGCCGACGACGTTAAGCACCTGGGCGAGGCCGTTGCTGAAATGGTCGCGGTTGATCTTGAATTTCATGGGAGGTGCGGAAGCGATAGGATGGGCAGAATTGGGCCGGTAAAAGAGAAGGAGAGAAAAGGCTTGGTAGGAAAG